>JAHHIL010000058.1 GCA_019358975.1 Trichocoleus desertorum ATA4-8-CV12 | reverse complement strand
GTCTGGCGCTGAACCTGCGAGCTTACGACTTCGTGTCGCAAGAGATTCGCGCAGCGGAGGACCCTGAATTTGAGACGTTCTACACGAAGAACATCTTGCTGAACGAGGGCATCCGCGCTTGGATGGCTCCTCAAGACCAGCCACACGAAAACTTTGTCTTCCCTGAAGAAGTACTACCTCGCGGTAATGCTCTGTAATTGTGTTTATGAAGGCTAGCTGAGCCATTTCAGTTTAGCTAAACCTCTGCCCTTATCTTTAATTAGGTAAGGGCTTTTTTATGAACACACATCTCTGAATTGGTGTGTTATCTTAGCTAAAGGTGAATGCACCCGGAGCTTTTAGCTCTGCCTTCTAAGAATTAATCCGCTTAGGGACTCAAGGAGGTGATGCCCATGCAAGATAGTAGTAAATGCCTGGGTCGTCAGTTTGAAGTTAGCCGGCTGCGCGCCGGGGCTGTTCTCTAACAGTTAGCCACAATTTATCTAGTTTCTAGTTATCTAGATCTTTAGACAAATTGAGTAACTTTAGTTACTAGGCTGACAGGGAGTTCCTCCCGGCAGTCTGGTTTCAATCTGACGACCCGCTACACCGCTCTCACCCTATAGCACGATGAGTTGCTCGCAAGAGTTACGCAAAGGGCTTAGTGAGAGCGGATAGTTTTTTAAAGGGTTATTTTGTTTTTAAGTTTCATCTTAAGTACCTTTAAGTACCTGCGATCGCACTTTATTGAGCAAAGTTCGGAGCCCCAGCGACACATAAATCCGATTTTGCTGAACTGCGCCTTTTGCCTAAAATCTTAGAGTGGTTTTATTTAAAGCCATCAGATTTCATAAATTAAGGAGTTGAGTATGGCTCCACTGCTGAGCAAAGCTGAGATTGAAGCACAGGCTCATCTACTTTCTGGTTGGGAAGTACAAGAAAAAACTCTTCAGTCTGTCCGCAAGTTTAGAGATTTTGTTGAGGCGATCGCCTTCGTCAATAAATTGGTTGAGCCTGCTGAGGCGGCTGACCACCATCCAGATCTACAAATTTCCTACAACAAGGTTACGGTGGTTTTAACCACCCATGACTCAGGGGGATTAACCCAGAAAGACTTTGACCTAGCTCAACAAATCTCGCAAATTTAATCTGTTTCTCTACTGCATCCTGTTTTCTAGGCAGCAGTTGCAACCTATAGTAGAGGTATAGGACAATTTCAAGTTAGGGAATCCTCAAAAATTCTCGGCGATTTTCAGCTAGTAAAGTTACCTTTGAATTGAAGAATCCGCTAGTTTTTGCTAAAAATGTAAGCTAAGACACACCGTTTCGCTATTTGTTCAAACAGTTTTGATAAAGTTTATCAATTTCAAAATTAGTGGGAACAATTACGGAACGTCGTGAGTCTCTATCGTAGACTAGTAGATAGATGACTTAGCTTAGTCGTCTTACAGCAGGTGTGAGGAGAACAAAAAGAATGTCAAAGATTCTGTGGAAGTCATTATTGGTTAGCCCTGCTATCTTGGGTACCGTTTTAGCAATTTCTTCAAGTGCGATCGCGGCAGAGGTTGGAGTTACCGCTGAAGCAGCTCAACCCCAAGTTACAGCAGCCGCTCAAGACTTGGCTCCAGTAGCTGTTTCAGCTCAGCCAGAAGCTCCGGAAGCAGATGTAGCTCCCGTTTTTGCAACTATTCCTAGCCAAGCGCAAACCCCCGTTCAGATTGCGCAACAAGTTCCAGCCGATACTTCTTCCCTCGATCAAGTCAACAGATACAGCACCGAGGGCAAATCTCAGAATTCTATCTCTCAAGTCACCTCCGTTTCTCAGCTCTCTGACGTACAACCTACTGATTGGGCCTTCCAAGCACTGCAATCCTTGGTTGAGCGCTATGGCTGTATTGCGGGTTATCCCGATGGTACCTATCGTGGCAACCGGGCAATGACTCGTTATGAGTTCGCCGCTGGCTTAAACGCCTGCATGGACCGCGTCAACGAACTCATTGCAGCAGGCACTGCTGACCTCGTCACCAAGGAAGACCTAGCGACCCTACAGCGCCTCCAAGAAGAGTTCTCAGCTGAACTTGCGACTCTTCGCGGTCGTGTCGATGCCCTAGAAGCTCGCACTGCTGAACTCGAAGCTAACCAGTTCTCCACCACAACCAAGCTAGTTGGTGAAGCTATCTTCGCTGTCACCGATGAGTTCAACCAAGGTGTTTCTAACAACCCTGTTCTGCAAGATCGGGTTCGTCTAGACCTGCAAAGCAGCTTCACCGGTAGAGATGTACTCCATACTCGCCTTGCCGCTGGTAATGCAACTGCCTTTTCTACAGATTTCAACAGTCCTGGAACTCCAGACAGCCTCAGAGGTACCGCAGAAGGAACCCAGCAGTTCAACATTGGCAATACCGGTAACAATGACATTGTTCTAGATTGGCTGTCTTACTACTTCCCCCTAGGAGACAACTTGCAAGTCTACCTAGCTGGAACGGGTGGTATTCACAGTGACTACGTTTACAGCACTGTCAACCCCTACCTAGAAGACTACGATGGTGGTAATGGTGCGCTCTCTGCCTTTGGCCAAGAAAGCCCGATTTATCGGATTGGTGGTGGAGCTGGTATTGGTATCAACACCAGCTTTGGCGATGCTGTAGCAATTAGCCTTGGCTACCTAGCCGGACCAGATGCTGCTAACCCTTCTGAGAAGAACGGTCTAGCTGATGGTAACTATGCGGCTTTAGGACAGCTCACCTTCTCCCCTGGAGATAATTTAGAGCTAGGTTTAACCTACGTTCATGGTTATCACAATACCGGAACGTCTATTTTCAACCTAGGTGCCCCAAATACCGGCGACACTATCTCAGCAGTTACAGGTACAGCACTAGCAAACTCAGGTGGGCTCGCTACTGGGCCAAGAGTGAGTAACTCCTATGGTGCGCAAGCTTCTTTCAAGCTCAGCAATGCCCTAGCTATCAATGGCTTCTTCGGCTACACCAACGTGATTAACCTTGGCGTCAATAGCCGTGATGTTTGGTACTACGGCCTAGGCTTGGCTCTGCCTGACTTTGGTAAGAAGGGTAACCTCCTTGGTCTAGTTGCTGGTGTTGAACCATACTTGGGCAGCAAGAACAACGATCTTGCGGGATCGGATGATACCTCTCTCCACCTTGAAGGTTTTTATAAGTACCAGCTGAACGACAACATTTCTGTAACCCCAGGTGTAATCTGGATTACAGCTCCTGGCCAAAGTGAAGCTAATGATGACATCCTCATCGGTACAGTAAGAACCACCTTCAAGTTCTAAATCAAGAAGAGAGAATTTCGAGCTCTTTTAACTAGTTGATTGATTTGGCCCCGCTGTTAGCGGGGCTTTTTTATGTTTTCTGCCAAACTTCTGTGAGCAAATTTTAGTGATAAAGTACTTAAGTAGAATACTTAGATTAAGTACTCTACAAGTGTGGATGTGATTTAACGAACATAGAAATTGACCCAAAAGTGCTAATTTTGCTCTTAAGGGTTCTTTTGGGTCTACTGAGACCTATCTAATTTGGTGTGAGGACGTGAAAGTTGATGTCTAAGATTTTCTGGAATTCTTTGTTGATTGCTCCAGCCGTTTTGGGTGGTACCTTGATCGCTTCTGTCTCTGCGATCGCAACTGAAGTACCTACCTCGGTTTCATCTCTAGAGCAGCCTATAACTGAAGACGCTAGCAATAATGGGCTGGCTCAAGTCACTTCCGTTTCTCAGCTCTCTGACGTACAACCTACTGATTGGGCCTTCCAAGCACTGCAATCCTTGGTTGAGCGCTATGGCTGTATTGCGGGTTATCCCGATGGTACCTATCGTGGCAACCGGGCAATGACTCGTTATGAGTTCGCCGCTGGCTTAAACGCCTGCATGGACCGCGTCAACGAACTCATTGCAGCAGGCACTGCTGACCTCGTCACCAAGGAAGACCTAGCGACCCTACAGCGCCTCCAAGAAGAGTTCTCAGCTGAACTTGCGACTCTTCGCGGTCGTGTCGATGCCCTAGAAGCTCGCACTGCTGAACTCGAAGCTAACCAGTTCTCCACCACGACCAAGCTGAACGCAGAAGCTATTTTCGCTGTTACCAATGCTTTTGGTGATGAAGGTGCTGGTGGTACTGAGCTAGATGATGAAGCTGCTGTGAGCGATCGCGTGCGTCTCAACCTAGATACCAGCTTTACTGGTAAAGATCGCTTAAGAACTCGTTTGCAAGCAAGCAACGTTCCTGTATATGGAACCAATAGAACGGGCACCGATATGACCCGCCTAGGGTTTGACGGTGAAGAGGAAAACGACGTCACCTTAACAAAATTGTTCTACCGCTTCCCCTTGGGCGATAACACCAATGTCGTTCTTGATGCTTCGGGTGGTGAGTTCTATGAAAATATCGACACCATCAATCCTCTGTTCGTTAGCAGCGGTAGTGGTTCGATCTCTCGGTTCGGGCGCTTTAACCCAATTTACCGTCAAGGCGCAGGTGGGGCGGGCGTTACTGTAAACACTGGTTTTGGTAAAGCAGTGTCGGTATCGTTAGGCTATCTAGCAGACAATGCTCAAAACCCTAGTGAAAAGGCTGGATTATTTGACGGTCCTAATGCAGCATTAGCTCAAGTTGCGTTCCGTCCCTTTGATGCCCTGAATCTAGGTTTTACCTATGTTCGGGCCTATGACCCAGGATTCGGAGTTGAAGCCGATGAAAACGGTGAGCTTACACCTTTAGTTAACGTCACCTCTTCAACGGGTAGCCGCCTTGCAAGAAGACCTTTTGGTAACGTTGCAACTGCAACTGACAACTTTGGGGTTGAAGCCAACTTCCGGCTTGGCTCTAAGATTTCTTTAGGTGGTTGGGTTGGTTACACAGAAGCCCGTGCAAAATCTGGTGCGATTGAAGGGAGCGATGCAGAGATTTGGAACTGGGCAGCCAACGTAGGCTTCACTGACTTGGGTAAAGAAGGATCTTTACTTGGTGTCATTGTTGGTATGCCACCCAAACTAACCGAGGTTGATGGTGGTGGTGCTGACGACGCTGACACCTCTCTCCATCTAGAAGCGCTGTATCGTTATCCTGTCAACGACAACATTGATGTGACCCCCGGTTTACTCGTCATCTTCAACCCAGAACACAACGATGCTAACGATACTATCTACGTTGGTACGCTTCGGACTACCTTCAAGTTCTAGTAAGCTCTAGGCACTTTGAAATGTTCTGATGGGCCTCGCCTCCAAGCGGGGTCTTTTTTATTGCAAATACTTAAACCTACAAACCCCAGTGGGGAACCGGGGTATAATGTAAGAATATCAAATCTAATTAGTTGCTCTCTATCCCTACCTTGCTTGTGGAACTGTCGTGTAAAAGTGAATATGCCCTGCTGGCTTTATTGGAACTGGCAGCTCATTACGGTAATAGTGAGCCATTGCAGATCCGACAAATTGCTGCTCAACAAAATATCCCCGATCGCTACCTAGAGCAGTTGCTAGCAACCCTGAGGCGTTGTGGTTTAGTTCGAAGCCAGCGTGGGGCCAAAGGAGGTTACTTATTAGCTAGAGAACCTTGGAAGATCACGCTTCTCGAAGCGTTAAACTGCATTGAGGGCCTTGATACGCAGCCAGCCGAGAATGGTTCTACTACCAAAACTGTTGAGAGTTCAGTTATTTGGGACATTTGGCAAGAATCTCGTCGGGCGGCAGATGCGGTGCTTCAAGGCTATACGTTGCAAGACTTGGCAGAGCGTAGAGATTCTCGCCAACAACTGGACATTATGTACTACATCTAATTTCTGAAAAGACGCGATTTTACTAGCGATCGGGTTTAGCGATGCTAGTATTTGCTCGTTCTAGCTTAGTTTTTCAGTCCACTAACACATCAATCAAAGAGTGAAGCTATGCGTATTGCCCACGATATTACAGAGTTGGTTGGTCACACTCCCTTAGTCCAACTCAATCGCGTTCCTCAGGCAGAAGGTTGTCTTGCCCGCATTGTTGCGAAATTGGAAGGTATGAACCCTGCGTCTTCGGTAAAAGATCGCATCGGCGTCAGCATGATCAATGCGGCAGAACGAGAAGGGTTAATTACGCCTGGAAAGACAATTTTAGTAGAGCCAACTTCAGGTAACACTGGGATTGCGCTGGCAATGGTGGCAGCAGCTAAAGGGTATCGGCTCATTTTGACCATGCCCGAAACTATGAGCTCAGAGAGACGGGCGATGCTGCGGGCTTATGGCGCAGAACTAGAGTTGACTCCTGGCATTGAGGGAATGGCTGGTTGTATCCGACGAGCCCAACAGATTGTCGATTCTATGCCTAACGCCTACATGCTACAGCAGTTCCGGAATCCAGCTAATCCGCAAATTCATCGGGAAACCACCGCAGAAGAAATCTGGCAAGACACAGACGGCGAAATAGATTTTCTAGTATCTGGGATTGGGACAGGGGGGACTTTAACGGGTGTAGCAGAAGTCATTAAACAGCGGAAACCAAGCTTTAGAACGATCGCGGTTGAGCCTGTCAACAGCGCGATTTTGTCCGGAGGCAAACCTGGCCCCCACAAAATTCAGGGGATTGGAGCTGGCTTTGTTCCTCAAGTCCTCAAGGTTGACCTGATTGACGAAGTGATTGCGGTGGCTGATGAAGACGCGATCGCCTATGGTCGTCGTTTGGCTCGCGAAGAAGGTCTGCTCTCAGGGATCTCTAGTGGAGCTGCCCTCTACGCAGCGATCCAGATTGGTAAGCGACCGGAAAATGCAGGGCGCTTAATCGTCATGGTGCAACCAAGTTTTGGCGAGCGGTACTTGAGCACGCCACTGTTCCAAGATTTGGAGCCCAGTCTCTCGACAGCAGCCACTTAAGTCAGTTTTTGACTCCACGTTATATCCCAAGTACGGTAGGGCTGCAAGCTAAAATAGCCCTATGGGAAATTCCAATCACTATGAAACCCTGGATATTCCTCAGGCGGCGAGTCAGGCAGAAATTAAGCAAGCCTATCGCCGCCTAGCGAAGCAATTTCATCCAGATAGTAATCGGGCTGTCACCGACCACGAGCAGATTAGCCGGATTAACGCCGCTTATGAAGTTCTCAGCGATCCGCAGCGCCGCCAGTCCTATGACCAAGAAATTGCTCATCGTTTATACGGTGCCAGGTTTGACACTGAGGGAATGTCCCCTAGCGATCGCCAACGACGGGCTGCTGAAGTACAGAAGCGATATCGAGAACAGTACCCCACTGGCCAAGCTGCGGATGAGCACTTACAACTTTGGCTCAATCAGGTCTATACACCTGTGAATCGGCTACTTGCTCATATCCTCAATGATCTAGCAGAAGAAATTGACGAACTATCGGCTGATCCGTTTGATGACGAGCTTATGGCAGGGTTTCAAGAGTATTTAGAAGACTCTCACACTGACTTAAGCCAAGCCCAAAGAACGTTCCGCTCAATGCCCAATCCACCCAATGTGGCTGGAGTGGCGGCTCATCTCTATCACTGTCTCAATCAAGTCAATGATGGACTAGAAGAGCTAGAACGGTTTACATTCAACTACGACGAGCACTACTTGCACACAGGGCAAGAGTTATTCAGAATTGCTACTGGTTTACGCCGGGAAGCGCAGACTGCCATCAAAAATCTAGCTTGATTGCAAACCAACATTGCAAACCAACTAAAAGGGCCTGAAGTTGCACACTCCAGACCCCGATTGATTCTGATCAAGATTGATTAGACAATTTGTTGAAGTTCAGACTCTAACATACCGATTAGCCTTTGATCTCCCAAGTTTTTGGCAACTTGCAAGCGGCGCTCTAGGCTACGGTAGATATTTGTCCGATGAGTTTCTGCGACTTCCTTAAGCACTCGTTGCCGCATATTTTGCAAGGGTGTCTGGCTGGTAGCCACTACTGCTGGTTGAGCCTTAATTAGATCTTTCAACTCCATTGGCCGATGGGTGGAGTAGGCAACTCCTCGATATTTGAGATCCAAAGGAGTTTGAGGCACTGGAATATGCTTCGGATAAGGATACTGGAGCCGCAAGTTTTGTCCACGATATTTTCCTACGACATCCCCTTCCAACATTTGGAAGGTGGGCAGCTCAGATTCATAATGAGCACCACGATACGACAGTCTCATACTTTTCGCCTCTAACTTCGTTACTTAATGGGGTTAGGATGAGGCGCGTTCCTTCGGGATGAGTCCCTACTTCCGTCCCTCTCGATGGCAGAATAGCTAGCTCAGCCATAGGCGAGACACCAAGAGAGATGAACGTAACTATTTCTGTATCTTAATTTACAGATTAGAAGTCAAATGTGATTCTTTAGTAAATTTTAGTAATTATCAGGACTGACCTGCCACTAGCCTTAGGCATAGAGCCAGTTGGCATAGCTACAACTAGTTTTGATAGAGGTAAATTTTGATAGAGGGAATAGAGGCATGTGTTGCCATGCCCCTGCTTAGTCTGGTTAGGAATTAGCCCCTCTCAGCACACAAATCCAATCAAGCAAGAAAAGATTGCCGATTTTCTCGGCCAGCCCATAGGCTTCTTGATAGAAATCTTGGGCCCAGTCTGGCTGTTCTAATTCTGCCCACACGGCACCAATATTAGTCAGAGTGGTAATTTCGCCTGTACGATCCTGCAATTCTCGGTAGAGCAGCAAGGATTGGTTGTAGAACTCCAAAGCTCGCTGGGGCTGCTTCAGGTCTCGATGGGCGAAACCAATATTGTTGAGCGTGGTGGCTTGTCCGGGGCGATCGCCTAATATTTCTCGAATCCAGAGAGCTTGGTGATAGAAGTCTAAAGATTGGTGCAATTGGCCCGCGTCTCGATACGCAAAGCCGATGTTGTTGAGGGTGGTGGCTTCGCCAAAGCGATCGCCCAAGTCCCGCCGAATCAGCAAAATTTGGTTGTGAATCAGCAAAGCTCGCTGGGGTTCACCCAAATCACTATAAACGGAGCCAATGTTGTTGAGGGCTGTGGCTTCTCCAGCGCGATCGCCCAATTCTTTTTGGATCAGGAGTGCTTGTTTAAAGTATTCCAGCGCTTTACGGGGCCGACCTAAGTCGCTGTAAGTCAAGCCAATGTTGTTGAGGGTGGCTGCTTCCCCAGCGCGATCGCCAAGTTCACGACGGATCGGCAGAAGTTGATTGCACAAAAGTAAAGCTTGCTTGGGCTGGCCGAGACGAATGTAGGCTAAGGCAATACTGTTGAGGGTGACAGCTTCAATCCGGCGATCGCCCAATTCACGAAAAATCACGAGGGCTTGGTTAAAAAACTCCAAAGCTCGTTGGGGTTCTCCTAGCTGGCTATAAACAGAACCCATATTGTTGAGGGTGGTGGCTTCGCCAAATAGCGGTGAAGCGATGTTTGGCTGAGGGATTTTAGCTTGTGCTGCTGATAAAGACGCGCCCAAGGCTCGTTGCAGCACTAGGGCTTGCTGAAGAAATCCCAAAGCTTGTTGGGGTTGCCATAAGCGAATATGCGCCAACCCGACTTGGTTCAGGGCGATCGCTTCTTTGGTTCTGTCTCCTAGCGTTCGGGCCAACTCCAAATTCTGCTCAGAGAGGGTTAGGTACTCTCGAAACTGGTTATTGCTATAGCAGGCGATCGCTTGGTTACGGTACTGTTCCCATGCCTGTACAGGACTTGAAGGCTGCTTCATTAATGCGCTTCCGTCGTTAATTAGGTGAGCTGACATTACTGCCTTCAGCTTTGCCTGTCAGGGATGTGGAGAAGTGATGCAATAGTATGCGTGGGATCAGGGCACTTTATAAGGATAGGAAGTGACCAATTCCCGTATTTTTACATACTCAATGCAACATTTGAGGTACCCTTTCAGTTCGGCGAAACCAGTGTCATCTATCTTAGGGCATAGAGACGATTTAAAGCATCCGCAGGCAACAGAAACATACCTTAGCGGGATCGACTAAGGCTTCAGGGAAATTTTGTTTCTGGGTTTATTGCTGATTGAGCCCTGAGTTATTAACCTAGAGTTTTAGCCACCATTGACTGACCAGTGCGGTGGGTCGCCTAGCAGCTTATAAACTCCGTAAGAAGCCCCCACTTTCATCAAGGTGGGATTCTCGCCATTTCGGGGAGCCCCAATGTTCACGAGTTGCCCGCTACTGTCTCTGATTTGCAGCGTCCCTTCCCAATTGATGAACCAGTCGATCGCCAGCCCTTGGGTATGTAGCGATCGCAACGCTACAGGATTCGTACCAATCCCATAAGCATCAATCATTTGCTGAGCCGCTTGCACAGAGCCAGCATTGGTGTAATGTACCCAGTCAATATCCACCCCCAGCATGGCGGTCACATCTTGAGGTCGAATCTGGGAGCGACTAATTTTGGCGGCAAAATGCATCAGGTAAGCTCGCTCTGGGGGACGTAGCGTATTAGTAATGTCTAATTTTGCCCCTGCGACTCGTAAAGCTTTTTCGAATGCTTGAGCTCGCTGCCGAAACGGTGAAGCTAAATCTTCAATAGAATTGGTTGCCAGAAAAAACTTCACCCAATGGGGACCACTCAAGCGAAATCGCAACTTTTTGGCATAGTCATCAATGAATGCGATCGCCGCACTGAAATCGGTTTCGAGTTTTTGTTTGGTCGTGGCAGTCAATTGCTGTTGCAAGTCATCGCGAAACCGCACATCTCTCTGCTTGTAAACTTGGGCCAAACCTCTGCTGCTGAGGGGACCAAAATCGCCATCCACGGTGAGGGGAGGGTCGAGTTGGGCGATCGCGTTGAGACTGTTCTGTAGGTCTTTAACTTCTGCAACTCCAAAGTTCAGATAGCTCAACAACAGAGCAGACGAGAAATTTGGCACCTTAAACAAAAAGCCTTGCTGTAGCGCTAGAGCATAGGTGGTGTAGTCTACAACGCCTGTCGCAGGTAAGTTATTTTTTTGTTGATAGTTGCGTGTGGCTGTATCAGTCAACCTACTGAAGTCTTCGTCTACTGCTCCGAGCACAAACTGAGCCCCTTTCAGAAAGCTTTGCCAAGCCCCCACTGCTGGCCCTTCAGACCCGTTCTGGAGTACAGGTAATTCTAAAGCAGCAATATTAAATGTCATAAATTTCACCGGACGCTAGGCAATCCAAAGGTTGTCATCTATAAATATGCGTTCAACTCTACTGCACTCCTTTGATAAAACTCCAGACGATCAAAAATTGATCACAAGCGATCGCCAATTCCCTTAGAACGGCTCTGCTTAATCAACCCCAAACTGAATAGGGCTTTTATGATCAAGGAGAGGAGTTCACGGGTTAACTTTGGGCATGCAACGCATTGTATTGATGGCTGGGTTTGAGTCTTTTAATGCGAATCTATACCGCAAAGCTGCTCAACTGGCGCAAGCTCGTTGTCCAGAGTTAGAGATCTGCGTGTTTAGCGATCGCGACCTCACCACTCAATCAGAAGCGATCGCAGCGGCTCTGCAAGGAGCGGATGTCTTCTTTGGCAGCTTGTTGTTCGACTACGACCAAGTGCTGTGGTTGCGCGATCGCGTGCAGCAAATTCCGATTCGCTTGGTGTTCGAGTCAGCGCTGGAATTGATGAGCTTAACCAAGTTGGGCGACTTCGCCATTGGAGACAAACCCAAAGGGATGCCCAAACCTGTCAAATTTATCCTCGACAAGTTCGGTAGCGGCAAGGAAGAAGACAAACTAGCAGGCTACCTTAGCTTTTTGAAAGTTGGCCCCAAACTCCTCAAATTTGTCCCGATTCAAAAAGTTCAAGACCTCCGCAATTGGCTGATTATTTACGGCTACTGGAATGCAGGCGGCCCAGAAAACGTCGCATCCATGTTTTGGATGATCGCCGAAAAGTATCTCGGTTTAGCGATCGGTGAAATTCCTGCGCCCATCGATACTCCCAACATGGGGCTGTTACACCCCGACTATGCAGGTTATTTTGAGTCTCCCCAACAATATCTGGATTGGTATCACTCTTCTAATAAGGCTGGGTTGGGCGATCGCTCATCGGGGAAGGGCAGGTTTAGCTATGAATCTTCAGCCTCCCAGCACAGATTTTCTACAAAACCCGCCCCTACAGAGCAACCCGCGCCTAAAAACGCTAATCTCCCTGTTGTTGGCATCCTTCTCTATCGCAAACACGTTGTCACCAAACAACCTTACATTCCTCAACTCATTCGCCACTTTGAGCAAGCAGGTTTGATTCCGCTGCCGATTTTTATTAATGGCGTGGAAGGGCATGTGGCGGTGCGAGATTGGATGACCACTAGTCACGAGCAAGAACAGCGATCGCAAGGCCAAATTGAGACTCCATCCCTCTCCAAAGAAGCGGTGGCTGTCGATGCGATTGTCTCTACGATTGGCTTTCCCTTAGTGGGTGGCCCTGCGGGTTCAATGGAAGCAGGTCGGCAGGTAGAAGTGGCGAAGCGGATTCTCAGCGCCAAAAATGTCCCCTATATCGTCGCGGCTCCGCTGTTGATTCAAGATATTCACTCTTGGACTCGGCAAGGGATTGGTGGGCTGCAAAGTGTGGTGCTGTATTCCCTGCCCGAACTCGATGGCGCGATCGATCCGGTGCCTTTGGGCGGTTTGGTCGGTGAAGACATTTATCTGATTCCCGAACGAGTTCAACGCCTGACTGGACGGCTGAAGCGCTGGATTGAACTCCGCCGTACTCCGCCTAGCGATCGCAAATTGGCAATTATTCTCTACGGTTTTCCCCCGGGTTACGGAGCTGTAGGCACTGCCGCTTTGTTGAATGTGCCGCGATCGCTGCTGAAATTCCTCCAAGCGCTGAAAGACCAAGGCTACACCGTGGGCGACTTGCCAGAGGATGGCGAAGAACTGATTCGGCAGGTAAAGGAAGCCGATGAAGTTTACACGGATCATGAAGATGCGCCCATTACCTTGGTGAGCGATCGCCAGCTAGAGAAATGGCTGGGCTACCTAAAAACCAGCCGCATCGAAAAACAGTGGAAGTCGCTCACCAGTAGCGGCATTAAAACCTATGGCAATCAGTTCTGTTTAGGGGGCATTCAACTTGGCAATATTTGGATTGGGGTACAGCCCCCGCTGGGTATTCAAGGCGACCCCATGCGGTTGATGTTTGAGCGCGACCTCACGCCCCACCCGCAGTACGCCGCTTTCTACCAGTGGTTGCAGCACGACTTTCAAGCCAATGCACTGGTCCACTTCGGGATGCATGGCACCGTAGAATGGCTGCCTGGTTCACCGCTAGGCAATACAGGCTATTCCTGGTCAGACATTCTGCTAGGCGACCTGCCCAATCTCTATATATATGCAGCGAATAATCCCTCCGAGTCAATTTTGGCAAAGCGGCGGGGCTACGGCGTACTAATTTCTCACAATGTGCCGCCCTATGGTCGCGCTGGACTCTACAAAGAATTGGTGACGCTACGGGATCTAATTGCGGAATATCGCGAAGACCCCACAAAAAATTATGTGCTTAAAGAAGCGATTTTGAAGAAGATTGCCGACACGGGCTTAGATACCGATTGCCCCTGCGGCGAAGCCAAAAAGCTAGGCATCTCCCTGACCACAGAAAATGCCAAACTCTTCAGCGCCGAAGTGTTCAATCGGTATCTGCTGAAGCTATACGAGTATCTGCAAGTTTTAGAAAATCGCCTCTTCTCCACGGGGCTGCATACCTTAGGAGAAGTCCCCAATGCTGAAATCTTAGCAGGCTATTTGAACGCTTACTTAGGTGAAGAATTGCCAGAACAGGCGATCGCCCAAGTTGTCACCGGAGCCGATTTCAAATCTTTGACTCAACAATTTGACCTCAATGGCAAAACTCCTAAACTCGAAGCTGCTATCCAGGTTCGAGACTTACTCGCCCAAACCTCCGACGAGTTAACCAACTTATTGCGAGGCTTAAACGGCGAATATATTCCCCCCGCTCCCGGTGGTGACTTGCTGCGGGATGGTCCTGGCGTATTACCCACAGGTCGCAACATCCACGCCCTCGACCCGTACCGAATGCCCTCCGCTGCCGCCTATGAACGAGGCCGAGCGATCGCCCAACAAATCATTGCCCAACACCTGCAAGAACACCACGCCTACCCCGAAACTGTCGCCGTCATGCTCTGGGGCTTAGATGCGATCAAAACCAAAGGTGAATCCTTGGGCATCTTGCTAGAACTCGTCGGCGCGGAACCCGTTAAAGAAGGTACAGGGCGAATTGTCCGCTACGAACTCAAACCTTTAGCCGAAGTTGGCCATCCCCGGATTGATGTGCTCGCCAACCTCTCTGGCATCTTCCGCGATAGCTTTATCAATATTATTGAACTGCTTGATGACCTGTTCCGTCGCGCCGCCGAAGCCGACGAACCTGAAGAGCAAAACTTTATCCGCAAACATGAGATCGCCCTCCGAGCCCAGGGTGTAGAGAATGCCTCAGCCCGCTTGTTCTCCAACCCTGCCGGAGATTTCGGTTCCTTAGTCAACGATCGCGTGGTCGATGGCAATTGGGAATCGGGGGACGAACTGGGGGATACCTGGCGCGATCGCAATACCTTTAGCTATGGTCGGCAAGACAAAGGCCAAGCCCGTCCCGAAATTCTCGACACGCTACTCAAAACCACCGAGCGCGTGGTTCAAGAAATCGACTCCTTAGAATACGGCCTCACCGATATTCAGGAGTACTACGCCAACACGGGCGGCTTGAAACGAGCTGCCGAACAAAAACGCGGTAAAAAAGTCACCACCAGCTTCGTGGAAAGCTTCTCGAAAGACACTACCCCCCGCAGTTTGGAAGATCTGTTGCGCCTGGAGTACCGTACCAAACTCCTCAATCCCAAATGGGCCGAAGCAATGGCGGCGCAAGGTTCCGGTGGCGCGTTTGAAATCTCCCAGCGCATGACCGCACTAATTGGCTGGGCTGGCACTGCCGACTTCCAAGAATCTTGGGTCTACGACCAAGCCGCCGACACCTACGCCCTCGACCCAGAGATGGCTGAGAAACTCCGCCAAGCCAACCCCGAAGCTTTCCGTAACATCGTCGCCCGGATGCTAGAAGCCAATGGTCGCGGTTTCTGGAATCCAGAGCCAGACAAACTCGCCCAACTCCGCCAACTCTACGAACTCACCGATGAAGAGTTAGAAGGCATCACGGTTTAGTACCTTGCGGGCGATCGCTCTTTTTTAATTAAGAAAAGAGGGGCGATTTCCTCCACACGCTTTACCTTTGTATCTAAGAATATGCGGAAAGATTCGGGGTATCTAGATTAAGCAGCATGTTATGCAGAAATGAGCCTACGCAAGTGTAAATTTTGAATTTCAGGCCGAACTATTCCGCTTATCCACCCAAATTAGGATCTTAGGCGGCAATTTTCTGTCTGTTAATAGTTAGCCAGCTTTGCCTACACCTCACTGTAAATGGATAAATGACGGAACATCGGTACGTTTGGCGGAAACTAGATCACCCCCAATTTGCTTTGGCATATCAAATTAGTGAGCGTATAGCAGGGCGGCAGTGGGTTGATTCCTCGATTTTTACTGATATTCGATTCGGTAAAGAAGTCTTGGTAGCGTGTGACTTTTCTGGCTCTCATTCTGCTGCGAAATATGAAGCTTTTGCTTTTTTAGTTGGAGCAATTGGTGGAAGTGCGAAGTGGATGGAAACGAGAAGCATTGTCCGAGATCGCTTTCTGCCTAACAATCGACGTATGGCATATAAGTCGCTTAACGATGCTATACGTCTACAGGCTCTACCATCTTTTCTTGAGGCTGCAAACAACTTTCCTGGTAATTTGGTGGTTTTCTTAATCAGTAAACAAATCAATAACCTCTTTGCTGATCCTGGCACACCAGGCTTTCTGCCTGAGTTGGTAGTTGCAGAACGAGGATGGAAGAAAAAATCCTTTCAACGCCTATTGCTTGTAGCATCTCTTGGTTCGTTACTTGTATCTTGTTTGTCTGAACCTTTACAAGATATTTTGTGGGTTTCAGATCAAGATGAAATTGCCGCAAATGCTGAAAAGCATAATCATGCTGGTCATGTTATCCATCATTGCATTAGCAGGTATGCACCTAATCACCGAGGTTTATTGGTGTTTTTGACGACTGAAGGAGATTTGAACACACGACAACTTGAAGATATTGTGGCAGTACCGGATCTTGCCGCCGGGGCACTCGTTGATGCACTTTCAATATGTGATGAGCTTAAACGAAGTTCAGATGAACGCCTTTGGATTCCGATTTCTAGTGAATTATCACCAAAAGCAAAGACTATCTTGCAGTGGTTCTCCGATAGTTCATTTCCCTTGAAACGATTGGTAGTTGTTTTAGATTCTGTTGAGGATGCTATCCAAGTTGATGCATTTGTCCCTATTGCGTTAAAGTCTCCGTTATATTTGCCTAATAACGTGAATTCTAATGAGGTTTTTCTTCTTCGTTGAGGCTTTCCCGTTAGGGCAGGCTAACAAACGTGGTGCAGCGGATTTTAGAATTCTGGTTGCATTGTAAAAGTTACTAGCAACCGGTGAGCGCGATCGTTGAGCTGCTTCGTCTTTTTTGGGGTAATAGCTTGAAGTGGGATTGCTAGTGTTCGCAAGCTGATGGTTAAGGGCGATCGCTCTTTATTTACTTGAGAGAAAAGGGGCGATCCCTCTTGCTTAGAGTACTGGATGCACTATTGGGCACTTCCTAAATGCTTCTAAAAACAAGCTTCTATAATTACACCAACGCTCCTATTTTTAGCGGCTATGGCGCAAATCACCATCGACATTCCCGACGACCTTGCTCAACAGCTAGCCCCCTTTCAGAATCAGTTTTCTAGCCTCTTTACTCAGCTCATCGCCCCTACGCTGCTAGGTCAACCGACCCAAAACCCAAGTACCCCCGACCACAACCTGATCAGTACCTCTGGCACCTACCAAGAAATTCTCGACTTCCTCATCAGTCGCCCGACCTCAGAGCAGATCATTCACTTCAAAGTATCTAACGCTTCTCAAAACCGACTGCAAACCCTGTTGCAAGAAAATCGTGAAGCATCCCTGACTGCCGCAGAAATCGCAGAGCTAGACCTTTATGAGCAGTTAGATACCCTGATTGCCTTCCTTAAAATCCGGGCTTATACCACCCTCAATACAGCTCCCAAAAACTAGCATTACGCATGAGCGACTACATCCCGGCATCACTTCGCCAATTAGTCAGCCAGCGGGCATCGAATGCTTGTGAGTACTGTTTGATCCACCAAACCTTTTCTATTTATCGCCATGAGGTTGATCACGTTGTCGCTCTCAAGCATGGTGGACAGACAACCGCAGAAAATTTAGTGCTGGCCTGCTTACCCTGTAATCGCCACAAAGGTTCTGACCTTACCAGTCTCGATCCAATCACAGGCGAGATTACCCCCCTTTTTAATCCTCGCACCCAAACTTGGTCAGACCATTTCAAGCTCGAAGGAGGATACATCATTGGGCTAACTGCTAGCGGGCGCACCACAATCTTTTTGCTAAAAATGAATGAAGCAAGCCGCCTCCAACTCCGACAAGCTTTAGCTGCCCAAGGACTTTACCCAGAGCCACCCCACGATCTTCAAAATGTCTAACAAAGCATAATTAATATGCCTTCCATAGCAATTCAATAATCAGCGATAGAAGGCCCAATCATACTGAGATTTGCTAAAAAATGATGGATTGCTAGTTGAACGGTGGTAGGTAAAGCGATCGCCCCTCTCACCTCTCAACGTCCTTCTTTATATTCAGTGGCATACTCCATCACACACATAGTGGTGTAGGCAGCATGAGATCCACAGGCTACTCCAGTCATACGGTAATCGGGCTTGAGAATGGATTTGCGGTGGCCGCGATCTTTGACTCCATCATCGATCAATAGTTGTATGACATGCCACTTGGCATGATTCATCGGGCTGTAGCTGATGTTTTCACCTATCAGTCCTTTCCAGTGCCATAGCGACTAATCCGCTTGTCTGGCTTGCTGCCATCAGTGCCATAGTGTCCAGCTTTTCCAGCAGGCCCTAAATCGTTTACATGGTCTTTTGCTCCCAAAGACATTCCTTTAGAGAAACTCAAAACGGATATCGGTTTAGTAGCTTTCAGGGCTTGAACTGCCTCCTCGACAGCGCTGACGCCCTCTTCCGTTTCCATCGGAGTTTGCCCTGGTAACTTTAGGAGTTTGCCATCAAAATATTGCTTCAAATTTTCTAGCTCAGCAGCATAGGCAGCAGGATTGGCTCGGACTCGATTGGTTTCCTCAAAAATCGCTTGCTCTTCTGGGGATAGATAACCTTGTGGAGAGCTAAGGGTAGTTGGGTTTGGAGCAGGAATTGGCTTGGTAACAGCTTGAGATTTTGTTTTCGGCTTAGTTGGGGTTGCGATCGCCTCGGCCACCGACACTGCTGGTTTTTGAGCTGGTTTGGCCGTCTGTCCTGGGTGCTCGCTCTTTGGCTGAGGTATGGGTGCAGATTGAGCCTTGGATGCTGCAACAGTCCCGGATTTCTCGGCATATTCCGCTGACGACTCAATCACACACATCGCGCCTCTGCTGGCATGAGGCCCACAAGCTACACCAACGAAGCGAGTTTTAGGATTGAGCAATTCTCCTCGCAAACCTCGATTGGGATCGCCGTCATTAATGATCAACTGCAAAACTACAGCGGCGTCTGTCTTTTTACCGTAGCTGAGAAGCTCGACAAATCCACCTTTAAAGGTGCCATAACGTTTAACGCGATCGCTTGGACTGCTGCCATCAGTACCCACACTGCCCACCACGCCTTGACCTCCCGTATCAGCTACGTGATCTTCAGCGGCCTGGGACATACCCACTGATAGGGTTATAGGGGGTAACGGCTGCATGGTTCGAAGTGAGGCGATCGCATTCGTCAAACCTCCCACACCTTCGCGTGTGCGAATTGGATCTTCTCCGGGTAAGGCTAAAACCTGACCGTCATAGTATTGGCTTAGACTTTCTAACCAGGTTGCATAGCCTGTGGGATTGGTACGAACGCGGTTAATTTCTGCTAGCACTTCTGAAGCGAGGGCAGTTGAGCTAGGAAGCGCTTGAGCAAGATGCGTAGGAGTGTTCGGTGAGACTTGGAAAGGAGTTTCAGCGATCGCTGGGGTGAATTGCCCAAGGATTAACAAGGCAGGTGTCGCTGCGGCAAGTGCGACTAACCAGCTGAGAGGTGCTGTCGTACCTAAGTAACCCCAATAGCGCATAGCTGACCTCAATAATGCTGAGTTAAGAGAAAATCTGCTCAGCACTATATCAGTGACTTCTTAATAAATCCTTGTGATTTTTACTACGTTTATCAATTTCATAGCAAGTAGAGAAATCTTGTAAAGACTTTGAGAAGTCAAGCTGCTAGCTGATATCGAATCAGTCATTACCAAAATAAATAGACAGCACTTTTTCTACTCAGTACGTTAGTGAAAAGGCTATCCTGTTGGCCTAGCTACATTTAAGCCCTGAGATAGGGATTCCTTAGGCAGACCGAGTCTAAGCTGAGGCATACAAAATTGTTTTAGTTGAGGAAACATTTATGCCAGGCGGTCATGCTAGCCATAAAGGCGCTTCGATCAAACCAAATACAAATGCGAATGGTGTCATTGATGATGCGAGTAATGTAGGGGTAGACCCGGAAGCACTCCTTGAGCAACCAGAAGGATACCCCTTTGATGCCCAAGGTCAGGGAGAAGAGGAAACTAACCCTGTGGCCCTTGAGCGTGGCCCTAACCCCTCCGAGGACGCAAAATAAGCGGAATTCACGGTAGAGCCAGTAACATCCTGCTCTACCGCGCGAATTGCTATTTTTTTAGCTAGGTATCGCTTCATTTCTCCTCTTTCCTTGATACTAGATAAAGAAGACTGCCTAGCTTCGTTGAGGAAAAGTCGTGCTGCTATCAAAAGGTTTTGAAGTAGAGATGTATACAGGGACCCCCCAGGGTGACGTTGTGGGGTTGTCTGACAAAATTGTGGCAGCCTTAGATGGGTTTGTCCGAGAGCCTGATAGCCGCAATGTTGAGTACACCACTGCGCCTCTATGTCGCTACGAGCGGTTACTCGGCGACTTGGTACGTCCTCGCGTGGCACTACGACGCTATCTCAAGCAGTTGGGGGACTACACCATCTTCCCAGGTAGCACTTTGTCCTTAGGTGGCAGCGATCGCTTTTGCCGATCCGATTCGGGCAATCCTTACCACGGCTATATTGAGCGCACTTACGGCACCAAGGTGGTCACAGCCAGCATTCACATCAACGTTGGCATTGCTGAGCCAGAACTGCTGATGCGAGCTTGCCGTTTGATTCGCTTAGAAGCTCCTCTCTATCTGGCTTTGAGCGCGTCTTCTCCCTTCTTGGACGGACAAGCGACAGGCTACCACTCTACTCGTTGGGGACTCTTTCCTAAAACTCCCGCTCATGTACCCCTATTTGAAAGTCATGCTCATTTCATTCAGTGGACGGAAGCTCAGCTCGTAGCTGGCACGATGCAAAATGTCCGTCACCTATGGGACTCTGTCCGCCCGAATGGCGATCGCCGTCCTTACAATCTCAACCGCCTCGAACTAAGAATTTGTGATTTAGTTTCGGACCCGATCGCCCTTCTCGCCATTACGGCTCTTTTAGAAGCCCGCTTGCAACAGCTCATTGCTGACCCCAATCTCGATCCGCTCACATCTAGTACCTTACCCGCTACAACTCGCGCCGAAGATTTGATTGAACTGACGAATACTAACGAAGCTGCGGTAGCCCGAAACAGCCTAGATGCAGAGCTTAGACATTGGCAAGACGGCAGAACAATTTTGGCGCGAGATTGGATTGAGCAGCTCTATCAAGAAATATGGCCGATCGCCAAGCAGCAAGGATTTAGTTGTTTTCTCCTACCGTTGAAAAAAATCTTGCGAGAAGGAAACGAAGCGCAACAGTGGCTAAAACTCCACGAATCAGGACTAGATAGCCGTACGGTGATTCGCCAAGCAATTCAAGCTATGGCAGAACAGGAAAAAGCCTTGGAAGTAGAGTTGTGCCAACCGCTGGCCGCTTAGTCCTTTAAACAAGCCCTTCGCGCTTCATCCCTGTTTCGTACTCTTCTCAGTTGCTAGGGCTATGACTGAGAGAGACAAGACTGAATGATTGGGAGTTCTAGTGCTGCTTTTGGGCCTTGAGATAATTCTTTGCGATCGCAGAACTGAAGTGCTGCGAATCATCTACCTACAACCAAGGCCAAGAATACGGACAAACTATCGAAGATCCGAATCGAAATCACGTGCAGTGATCAGGATCTTTAATTAACCTGCTCTTGAGCCAAAACTATTAAAAAAATATATAGGCTCCTCTATCTTATGATAGATTTTTTGTCGATCTGGAGCCGCTGCATTTTTGGAAATCATCTCCTTATGCCTCAAGTTGTCTTAGTTCATCCGCAAATTCCCCAAAATACAGGCAATATCGCTAGAACTTGCGCTGCTACTGGCACAGAGCTGCATTTAGTTGCCCCATTAGGCTTTGAAATCACCGATCGCTACTTAAAGCGGGCTGGGTTGGACTACTGGCCTTACGTTAAGTTGCACTATCACAGTTCAATGGAAGTTTTTGCAGCCCAGGTTGAGCAACGGGGAGGCCAGCTACTAGGCTTTAGCACTCGTGGAAGTTGTAGCTATATTGAGCATCCGTACCAATCGAACGACTGGCTTTTATTTGGCAGCGAAACTCAAGGATTACCAGCAGAGGTTCTAACGACTTGCGATCGCCTGCTCCGCATTCCTATGGCAGAACCTCAGGTTCGCAGCCTGAATCTATCCGTTAGTGTAGCGATCGGACTATTTGAAGCTCGTCGCCAATTGGGCCACCTCAACTTTTAGCAACTTCGCCAGCTTAAAGTAAGTTAGCGGTTTCAGTTTAAATTCTTCAACCCCTTAACTTCTGCATGGCTATTGAGTAGTTTTTAGGTGCGTATTACTTAAACTCTTTACTAGCAATCAAATGTAGTTGTAATTTGGCCCTTTGAGTGTCTGTAGTCAACCAAAATCATTTCGTCGCATAAAATACCAAATCTATCCGGAAGCGATAAGAAATTCCTATTAAAAATCTAATAACATTGCTCAGTCAGGGGGATAAATTTCAATCATTTTGCCGATTTCTTATCCTGTTTCGCGCTAAAAACTCTGTAGCAATCAAAACAGACAGGTACGTCTTTGAGAGCTTAAACCTCAAATTTTAGTTACCTTAATTTGGGTGCATGATTGTACGGTTGATGTTCCTCAAAAGTTCACGTAGAGTTCACGTCTGTAGTCAAGTTGAATGCTGTACCAAAGCTCAAAGGCGGCTTCGGAGAACCGTAATCCTCGCGCAATGATGAATCCCTACTTCCAGACAAGCAACCTAAACACCACACTGGAGCTAGCAATTGATAGGAGTGAGTTAAACTTCTGTTTAATTAGCCTGATCAAGAAAAACAGCAACTCAATTCTTGAGGCTGCCAAACCCTTGATAGATCTCAAAAAATCCACTCTTGAATTTTTTGTTAAGTAGTGTAAGCTTGTCTAAACCAAAAAAGCAGGGTAATCTTGCCTAGGTGTAATTGCCGTCAGTGATCTTCGTCCGCTCTCAATGTGATTTGAATCATTGACCGACGACAGATTGAGTGAATTGAGGACAGTTAAGCGCTGGTCATTAGGAGGTCGTTCTTTGAAACGAGCATTTCCGCAGAAGGTTAAGCCTGTTCTTCCCTACATGCTAGAAAGCAACGTAGGTGATGAACAAAGCAAGCAGGGGCCGACCGAGGTCAATCGTAAGGCTTGTACCTCTGCTGCCATGATTGGATTAGCAATCTCGATGGGTGCGTCCAGTTTATTACTGCCCCGGCAAAACGATCGTGCTGTTGCAGCAGAACCGTTGACTGCCGAACCCTCGGTTGCAACCGTTCCGGCTTACGAAGTTGCAGCTCTCTCAGCTACCCCAGAAATCGAGACAGCAGCTACACTGCCTGTGCCAGAGTCTTCTGCTATCAAGCATAGTGTTCAAGCAGGCGAAACCCTATGGCGAATCGCTCGACTCTATCAGGCTAACGCCACCGCGATCGCTACTGCCAATGGTATCGCACCCGGTGCAAGCCTACAGGTTGGACAGATTTTACAGATTCCTTCTGTCGCTGTTTCTACGTCTTATCAGGTTGCCTCAGCTCAGCTGGAACCTAGTTCCACTGCTGATCCCGCCGCCGATCTCCAAGTTGATGAGCCTAGCATTGCTTCCATCGATCAAGCTGAGATTTTGAAGGAAAAGCAAGACGTTGCTCTCGATCGCTTGAAGCAAAAGCGAGATGAGTTAAAAAATAGTTTGGCGGAGTTACGGTCTGAGGAAAGTCTAGGTGTCATAGAGGACAGCTCCACTGCTGCGACCTCTCCACGGTTTGAGACCGCAACTGCTGAAGCGCTGCAAGATACAGCCTCAGCAGAAGCAGAAGAAGCAGAAGCAGAAGCAGAGGTAGCTCTGAATCAGCCTCAAGCTCCTCAGGTGGCTGTGGCCACTCCAGAGCCCCAATTGCAAGGCAACGACCCAGCTGTCAAGGAACCCACTCCTGAAGCGAAGCCAGCCGTAGCTGCGACTCAAATGGCTCAGCTACCCAGCCCAGTCGGTGAGTCTAAGCAACCCGTGGCTACTCAGGGTACCAAAGCTCTGAATTTAGAAGCCGAGCCTCCAGTGATTCTGGAACCCCAAGCAATTCAAGCCCCTAGCTCTGTAACGATTCCAGAAGCAGTGACTGAGGTTGAAGGTGCTAACACGGTTGAGCAGAGCGCTTACCGCGTCAGCCTAGGGGATACTCTTGATGCGATCGCTCGAAATCATGGTATTTCCAGAGAAGAAATAATTCGAGCCAACCGAATCGCCAACCCCAACTACATCCGGGTTGATCAACTGCTAAAAATTCCTCAAGCTCAAGAGGATGTGCAAGTTGCTATTACCCCTGGTGAGTCTAATGTCTCTGTGCCGACGCTGGTTGCCTCTGTCCGTGATGTTCCTGTTCCAACGATTCCCGCTGTAGGGGGTAGCTCACCTGCTGCAAAGTCTGTTGTTTCTGAATCTCCTAAGTTTCAAGGTGCGATCGCGGCAGTTCCCAAGCAACCAGTCGCAGCCGAGAAGTCTGCGGAGATGCAGGAAGAAGTTAAGGTTGCTACAGCTCCGCTCAGTACGGCTCCCTTCTCCGATAAGCCAAGTCAATCAGGCACTTCCTTTGACCCTGATGCGAGCAACAGCCCTTACATCAACAACTTGAAGGCTGAGATTATCAAGCTGCGCGAAAAGTACCGCACGACTGGACAATCTCCAGCTCCCACTGCCCAAGCTTCCCAAGCTAATGTGCTGAAGGCTGTACCTACTATCGGCACTACTTCCTCCCAGAAGCAGACAGCTAGCTCAGTTGTGGCGTCTCGGCAAGTTAATGCTGAGTTTAGCCCTAGCCGCTACACCGAATCTCTGCAAGCAGAGATTCGCACCCTGCAACAAAAGCGTCAGTCTGGTCAATCTCCAGCTCCAGTCGCCGATACTTCAGTTAAGCCTGAAGCGACTCCCAAACTAGTAGCGGCAGCTCCCCTAGGCTCGGATGCTTACGATCCCCTAGTGAAGCCTCTAGTAGGACAAATGGTCTCACCCGATTTGCCACCTTTGGCTGCGGCTGATCGCTATTTACCCGAAAATGCAGCTAGCTTTAAGGGTTACATCTGGCCTGCCAAAGGAGTTCTTACTTCTGGTTATGGTTGGCGCTGGGGTCGGATGCATAGAGGCATCGATATCGCCGCTCCTGTGGGCACTCCGGTGGTTGCAGCAGCTCCTGGTGTGGTGATCACAGCAGGTTGGAATGACGGCGGGTATGGCAACTTAGTAGAAGTCAAGCACCCAGACGGTAGCATTACTCTCTACGCTCACAACAACCGCGTTTTGGTTCGTCCAGGACAACAAGTTGACCAAGGTCAGCAGATTGCTGAGATGGGTAGCACTGGCTATAGCACAGGCCCTCACTCTCACTTCGAAATCCATGCTGCTGGACAAGGTGCTGTCAACCCTATGACTTACCTCGCTAGCCGTTAGTCAATCTGGGATTGATTCAATACTCCATCGACAGTAGGAGAAGCTAAACCTTCCCCTACTGTTTTTGTCTTTGTAACAAGTAGAAGAAAAAGTTAAACAAATTTTTAGAATTCCTGCTAAGAAGGATAGCGATCGCCAAATTTTTATGCTATTTTAGTAAAGCGCAATCAGTTAAAGCTGTTTCAGGCAGTTCGGCTCAGTAGCTCAGTGGTTAGAGCAGGGGACTCATAAGCCCAAGGTCGCAGGTTCAAATCCCGCCTGAGCCATTTAAGAAACGACTAAGCAGTTTAGTAAATTATTGTTAAGCTATTACCAGGCGATCGCTGAAGCAGCTTAGTTAGCGATCGCCTAAAGCTTTTTACCTGTTTTTATCTACAGCTTGCCGAGAGCGGTGAGTATCTAGATTTTGACTGGAGTTAAATGTCGTTAGTTGTTGCAGCACACTATTCCAACGCTGACGCTGCCTTAACCACTCTCTGCAAGTCTCCTGCACTAGTTTGGCTTCTTCATCACTTAGTGTTTCGTCTGGTGGGTTAGAGACCAAAATCTTGGCCGCTTTTGCCGCCTTATGATATGGAATTCCATGTTTAACCAGCTCAGTATGGAATAACTCTTCTTTCTGTTTAGGGGATATTAAAAATTTTTCCTGCATGGGGGCTAAGCAACAGGGAACAAATTAACTTGAGTTGTGTTAACGCTCACAACTTTACTAATCTAGCCAATGACTCACATCTGCCTTTAGAGAGGCACAAGGCAACCTAGCAGTCTAGAAATAACGCGAGATATCCCTAACGCTGAAACCAAGCTGTCAAAGCCACGGCAAGGCCATCAGCAGCGTCGTCTGGCCTAGGAATAGCATCTAAGCTAAGTTCGCGCGCCACGGCTTGCTGCACTTCCTGCTTATCGGCTCCACCGTAACCTGTTAAGGCTTGTTTAATCTGAGCTGGAGTAAATTCCACACAGGGGACTTTGTGTTGCGCTAATACCAGCATCAAGACGCCACGAGCTTGGGCCACGGCAATTGTGTTGCCCATGCGATAAAAAAATAGCTTTTCAATCGCAACTAGGTCAGGTTGCCACTGATTTAGTAAGGTATGCAAGTCATCATGAATGGTGCAAAGGCGATCGCCCATTGCTGTATGAGCTGGAGTTTGAATTACCCCAAAATCAAGCAGGGTAGGAGCATGGTTGCCTTCGTCCCTACCCAAAATCATGCCGAATCCTAGGATCGCCAATCCGGGGTCTAATCCTAGGATGCGTTTTTCCATGTTTGCTTAGTGAGCTTCTCGTTTAGCGGGCTCTAGCGCCAGTGCCGTTAGTCGCAGCTACCGCTTCAGTTTCTACCTCTTCTAAGCCAAACACTCGATTGAATACTTTTGCCACTTTGTAGCCAGAGTCAATCGATTCTAAGGGGTCTTTGCGGAGGCGGTGGCGGAGGCAGAGGGTGACAACTCGGCGGATGTCATCGACTGTAACTTCAGTGCGGCCTTCCAGGGCAGCGATCGCCTTGGCGGCCCGGTTCGTCACAATATCACCCCGGAGTCCATCGACATCTAACTCAGAACAAACCTGAGAGATGTTTACACGCAAGTCATAGTCCATGCTGACAGACTTGAGGCGTTCTTGTGCTCCCACTAAGCGCTCTTGTAGCTCATCCTGCTGGGCCTGATATTGCTCTAGAAAAGCTTGAGGATTTTGGTCAAACTCAGTCCGTTGCTCTACGATTTGCACCCGCAGCGCTGGCTCTTTGACGGTGCGAATCTCGGCGTGCATCCCGAAGCGATCGAGCAGTTGGGGTCGCAGTTCGCCTTCTTCTGGGTTCCCCGAACCGACCAATACAAAGCGGGCGGGGTGCCGAATGGAGATACCTTCGCGCTCAACTGTGTTCCAACCAGAGGCCGCAGAGTCAAGCAGTACGTCTACCAAGTGGTCATCCAACAGGTTGACTTCATCCACATAGAGGATGCCTCGGTTGGCCTTGGCTAAAAGGCCAGGTTCGAATGCCTTAACCCCTTCTGAAAGAGCTTTTTCAATGTCGATGGTGCCGCAAACTCGGTCTTCAGTCGCACCAAGGGGCAAGTCAACCATGATGACTTTTTTCTGGGCCACTTTAACGCCCCCCTGCTGCTCTACCAGTTGTTTGACGGCATCGCTCATCAGTTCTGGATCGGTGGGGTGGCTGTTGAAGGGGTCATCTGCTACTACTTCAATTTCGGGCAGCAGGTCAGCCAAGGCACGAATGGTGGTGGATTTACCTGTGCCGCGATCGCCCATGATCATGACGCCGCCAATCTTAGGATCAATGACGTTCAGCAGCAGGGCCAGTTTCATTTCCTCCTGACCCACAATGGCTGTGAAGGGAAACACCAGGCGGCGAGTAGCTGATTTTGAATTTGGGCTAGCTTGGGCAGTCAGACTCACAGGATTACCTAGATCTTAAGAATATTTGATGACTGTCTCTCATTTTGCCATACAGCCTAGAGCTAAATTCACTCACACCCCTGGCATCAAGTCTCTAGCGCTTTAAGATCCCGCAAAACCTCGCCAGCAGATTGATATCGCTCGTTGAAGTAGTAGCAGACCATGCGATCCAAAATCGCCGCGAATTGCTCACTGACTTGGACCGACTCCCGCCAAATCACAGTACCCGTCTCAGGATTCGGTGAGAGTTGGTAAGGCATCCGCCCAGTCAAGGCTTGGATGGCGATCATCCCTAGCGCATAGACATCGCTACTGAGGCCAGGGTATCCAGCCAACTGCTCTGGAGGGGCATAGCCACGAGTGCCGATCGCAACGGTAAATCCTTCGTCTGGGGCATTGCCATCTGAAGTTCTGTAGTCCTGGGGCTGCATTTGTTTGACTGCTCCAAAATCAATCAAAACCAGTTGTTGATCGAGCTGGCGACGCATGATGTTGCTGGGCTTCAAGTCCCGATGAATTACATGCCGCTCATGCAGAAACGCCAAGACTTCTAAGATGCGCTTGAGTAACTCTACGACTTGAGCTTCGCTCAGTTGCGTCCCAGAAGGCAACTCCTCAGCGAGGGGATGACCCTCAATAAACTCTTCTACTAGATAAAATTCAGCATTTTCTTCAAAAGAGGCCAGAAGCTGAGGAATTTGGTCATGCTTTCCCAGTTTCTCTAAAATTTCAGCCTCCGTTTGGAATAGGCGTCTAGCAGTCTGCAAAAACCGAGCGTCGCTGCGGGCAGGAACTAAATGCTTCACGGCACAGATAGGATTACCTGGACGCTGAGTATCTTGAGCTAAATAGGTCAAACTGAAGCCACCGGATGCCAAAATCCGGTCAATTTTGTAGCGCCGACTCAACAGAAACCGAGAGCGATCGCTAACCTGGCTTTCTGTTGCATCTGCGGCATGTTGATCTAAAAAAGTCTGGGTATCGGCTTCAGTCACCTCATGGGGCTTGGTGCTACTAGTAGGAACATAAGTAGTCACACTCCGCCTAGTACTTTGGGTGGGCATCAGTGTAGTATCACCCAAAGTACTGTCCCCCCTAGAGGTATAGGTTGGGGTAGCCGAGCTTAAAAAAGTTTTTAATAAGGCAATGGTTTTCTCTTGATCTTCGGCTTGCTGCGCGATAGTTTTGCGCTCTTGATCTGAGCGGTAAGCAAAGTAAGCGATCAAACCACTCGATGTTCCGACTAGCGCGATCGCCGGAGCGACGAAGGGAATCCAGGCAGATCGGGTAAACCCAACCCAACAAACAAGAAATATCCCCCCGACTGCCACAGTGCAAACAACGCCGAGGTGGAGAGGATGCCGAATCTGCCAAGCTAGTAACGCTCCCACCACCGAACAGCCGACAATCCACAATATTTCTCCCCACTCTGGCCAAAACCAAAAAAGCGATCGCTGGCCTAAAGCAGCACTAAGAAATTGGCTCACCATATGAGCATGAATGACTACCCCAGGGACATTAGGATTCCCCTGCTCAACGGCGCTGTAGGGGGTCAAAAACAAATCCTTGATACTTGGTGCGGTCGTACCAATCAAGACCACTTTGCCTTTGATCCAAGCTGGGTCAACTTGGCGTTGTAATACCTGTGTCAGGGTCACCTGCCGCGCCACCTGTGATGTAGAGCGGTAGTTCAGCAAAACTTGATAGCCCGCTGCATCTACATTGACGTAGCCGCCCGAAGTGTTTTTTAGAGGAGTCAGCACAGCCCGCCCCCAACGAATAGCTTGATAGTTTTTCCAAGGCTGTTCTGGGGTGATGCCTCGACCCGCCAAGTACTTCAATGCCAGACGTAACGACAAGGAATACAACTCAGTGGCTTCACCTGTGGTGGCATTGGTGGCCTCATCTTGACCAAAGATGAAATTGCGCCGAATCACGTTGTCCGAGTCAGAAACAATGTCGTTAAACCCAACTCGTTCAGCCGGAACGCCAGGAGGAACTTGGGTCCGATTGTGAGCGGTATCGCCCAGCGTCGCGATCGCAATGACATTCGGCGCTTGGAGTTGCTGTAGCAGAGCTGTACGTCCCGGTGGCTGAGGAATTTCTCGCAGGATATCTAAACCAATGGCTGCTGGTTGGTGGCGCTGCAACTCGGCCAGGGCTTGAGCGATCGCCTGGTCAGAAATAGGCCATCTATTTTGAGCTTGAATGTCTGACTCGGTAATGGCAACCACGAGTAGGCGTGGATCGGGTCCCACATCGGGTTGTAGTTGCACCAAGCGATCGTACGCAGCTACCTCCAGATGCTGCCATCCCCCAACTTGCCGCACCCCCAACACCAGCCCTGTAACAATTACCCCCGCCACCAGTGCGGGTTGAGTCACAATCGCCATTAGCTGATGCCAGCGTCCTAGGCTAGGCCGTGTCAAACGGATTCGATGCGCCAGTTTAGAAATCACAGAGGTTAGCCATTAGCCACAGCGTTTACAAGCGAACCTTCACCCTGAAATTGCCGGAACTATATATTCTTTTCTCTTAACTAAATTTGCTCTCAATTAAAGCCACTTCCTTTAGTTATGACTTTATATAAACAAACTCTAACAGCTCTCCATGACTAACCCAGCCTAGCGAAGCCATCGAATCACTGCCAGTCGTTCTAAAATGCGCTTATTACATCCAGAGACACAATTTAGATCATGACAAGTCAACTTCCCATTCCGGTTGTGGTGAATGGAGCTGCGGGCAAAATGGGTCGCGAAGTCGTGAAGGCGGTTGCTCAAGCAACGGATATGACTCTCATCGGTGCGGTCGATCGCAATCCCAAATACATGGGTCAAGATGTGGGGGAAGTGGCTGGATGCGGTCCTTTAGAAGTGCCAATCCTGAGTGAATTCGAGCCAGTCCTGGCGATGGCAGGCCAAGAGAAACAACTAGGGGTGATGGTCGATTTTACGCATCCCGATGGTGTGTATGACAATATTAGAGCGGCGATCGCTTACGGCGTACGTCCTGTGGTGGGCACAACTGGCTTCAGCCCAACTCAGATTCAAGAGTTAGCCAAATTTGCTGACAAAGCGAGTACTGGATGCCTGATCATCCCTAATTTCTCCATCGGCATGGTGTTGCTGCAACAAGCGGCCATTCAAGCTTCTCAATATTTTGATCACGTCGAAATTATTGAGCTGCACCACAACCAAAAAGCAGATGCTCCGAGCGGGACAGCGCTACAAACGGCACAAATGCTAGCAGAACTCGGCAAAACGTTTAACTCACCAACTGTTGAAGAAACCGAAAAAATATCCGGAGCGAAAGGAGCCTTAGCCGATGAAGGAATTCGCATTCATAGTGTACGCTTGCCCGGTTTAATTGCTCATCAAGAAGTCATTTTTGGTGCGGCTGGACAAATTTACACCCTGCGGCACGATACGAGCGATCGCGCTTGCTACATGCCAGGAGTGCTGCTCTCAATCCGTAAAGTGATTCAGCTCAAATCCCTCGTTTATGGTCTAGAAAAAATTCTTTAGACCCAGCGAAATAGCCAAAAAAAATTGCCTGATCCCACAAGCCCCCGGGATCAGGCAATTCACCTGTAAAGACGCTTTCCTAACCAGAAAAACCAAACAAATTTAGTTGCCCCCTACTTGTTTAGCTTTTCTGAACGCCTTATTCAGAATTAAATTCATTCTGATATATATCATCCTGTAAAACTTCGAGGCAACTACGCAACTTTTAGACGGCAAGAGTTGAATTTTCCGCCCTTAAATCCGTAAAATCACTCTCCTCTTTTTTAAAGTTAAACTTACAAGCACTGGAATATAAAGAAAGGAAGAGGTCTGTCAATCACTGAAGGAATACTTTTTGGCTTACTGGTAGTCTAGAAATAAGTCTAGCATCTGAAAATAGAGCCTTATAGGGGAGGGTTAGTGCTAGGTTTTCTTCCCTCAAAAACTTCACAATGCTAGTCTCTTGACACTCCCACGGCTAAAGCACGTGGGATTCTTGGCTCTACGAAACCACTTAACCTAGAGTCCTTGCGTCATCTAGGCCAGAGGTGGGATTCTCCCCAAGCGTTACTTTGGGTATGCCCTACCCTAGTTGCATTGCTGCAAGTCCTGTTTAGCTTGAAACAAATATGCTTCAAAAACTGATTCGTCTAGTTCCTGTGAATCTTTTACCTGCTGCCAGGAGGAAGCTAGAACAATGC
>JAHHIL010000057.1 GCA_019358975.1 Trichocoleus desertorum ATA4-8-CV12 | reverse complement strand
AATCAGCCTCAAGCAGTCGTCAAAAGCACACTACTCCCTTAACTTCCACGCACCAACGTAGGCTCCGCAAGCCCTCATCGGCTAAGGGCGATTACTGCACTTAAACCTTGAGTGCGTGCGCGAAGCGGGCCGCCGAATCTTTACTTCTTGAATCCGTCGTCAGCACGCAGTACTGTCCTCGAGCACGCGTGGCTGGCCAAGTCGGAACAGGCTTGGGTTGTGCCTGTCTGTACCAAGCCTTCGGATGAAACGAGCCGCCAGTGCACGACGGTATTGCCTGCGACTGAAACCCGAAGCCCTTTAAATAGGCCGTCGGCAGCCACGATGTCTGTGGACGAAACGATGCTGGCCAGGCTCAGACGAGGCGGGTTAGTTGCGAGTTGCTTGCGCAGCCAGGTACCCCGGATCGCGGCCGTCATTTGAGAAACCCCCGAGTCGCCGGGCGTACGGATAGTCAGAAGGTACTTGTCCGCCTGGGCCAGCACACCAGAGAGTACCCCGGCTTGTTCCTCAATCCGTTCGGCCACGTCTTTCTCGCCTGCCTCTTTCTTGACAGTGGCCAGTTTGTTCGCTGTCTTGAGCAGCTTGCGGGCGGCATCCGAGGACGATGTCTGGTCTTGCACCGCCTTGTAGAGTGCTGCTGTCTCCGTACTATTTTGAGGCAAGTAGGCGTCGACATCAAACAGCTGGATACCCAGATCTCCCAGGGCACCAATGGTCTTGGCCTGCAGCACTTTGGTGGAGGTATCCTCGTGACGTGTCCCCGTCATTACGTACTGGGTGCGCATAGCTGATGCGATCGAAAAGCCCGATTCGATCAAGGCCGGCAGTGCTAGGAGGCCAAGAGAAAGAGACCTTTGCCTGAGGCCATTGCCCATGTTGCCCTTCGGATGGCGGGCAGGATTCGTGACAGCGTTCAGCAGATTTGACAGGTCGTTCGTGCTTTCCGCCGTAGCATAGGTTGACGCCTTCAGGGTTTCGATCACCGAATCGGCGGCGGATAGATAACTCACCAAGTTTGGGCTGTCCAACAGGAGGATAGATGGCGTTGATGGCTTCGCGAGCTTTCCTGCGGCAGCATGCACCTCCTTGGCGACGGTCTGGGCCAAAGCATCCGCCTGTAGGTAGGCAATTCGGGTGGTAGTGGCAAGGACCTGAGGCGCATCGGGCTTGCCCGGCTTATAGTCCGATAGTTCGGGCACCAACGACTTGTATAGATCGGCCCGGGTCTTGGCGACTTCGAGCTTGGTTTTCTCAAGATCAAGTTCGGTTTTGAGCGCTGCAGTTTCCGGACTGTCCTCGGCCTGGGCCGTGGTGCACAGAGCGACTGCTGCGACAATCGCAAGTGCGCCGCGAAAGTTCTTGTTTCGGGTATCCCTCATGCTTATCTCCTTACGTTGCTAGCAGGCGCAATGTATGCGCACACGCCTGCCGAAGCTACTGGAAAACTGCCAAGAGATTTATGCCGAGCATAGGACCTTGCTCCCATCCGACCGTTGGCTGGCTGCAGGGGCCAGGGCGCTGCACTAAGTCCTTCGCCGCGCGCCCTCCTCTTTACCTAGGTATGGGTTGGGGCGCCACCGGTCTGAAGTAACGGAGGCAAACCTCTACAAATGGGCGCAAGCCGCTTCACCTACACCCTCGCTTATTTCAAGATCAACCAGACTGCTGCGGATCGTCCGAATACCAGCGCAGTGGTCGGATCGAGTACGTGATAACGCAAAGCGGTTCGGAGCCCTCCGAGGCTCGGCATTCGCAAAGGCCAAAAGCGGCGCTCAACTGCTGCAGAGCCGCATCGACGAGGGGCTGCAGTTGCCTGACGAGGTAGGGACCGGAGTGAGTGCGCGAATGCGCAGAAGGTGATTTTCTAAGGGCCACAGAGACGCACTGTGATACCAGTAGGCTGAACTGACCGACCAGGTTGGGTTGTAGTCGTCGGTTGGACGCGCCACTGTACCTATAGCCATAGTCAACGCCAGCTTTCGACCATCTATCTCTTTTCCACGGGAATGTATTTGCTCCACTGAGCAAGGATCTCCGGGTCAGCGTCCTTGAGAAATGAAGCGTCCCATTCCGCAAGGAGCTTTAGTCTCCGTAAAGACTCACGATCCTCGTCGGACAGCCATTTTTGCCCATTGCATTCGACATCTAGGATTTGAATATTCGTCCCAGCGTACCGCTCCCAGGGCCCATTCTCAAACACCCAGATGGTGTCTCTTGGGCGCTTCTTGTCACGTCTAGTGAGTTCATTGTTCTCATCGGCTGTCACAACGCACTCGAAGCTCATGTCCCACACAAACTCCACGGCCTGCTGAATATCCTCCATCGCGAGGGCTCTTCTCAATGTTTGACTGCGTGGCATGACGTGCTCGCTAATGAGCCCATTTGTGTGTTTCTCCCGCTCATGCACCGCCTTCAAAAACGCCTTGACACTCCAAAACCGCCCCGCCTTCCAGCCCTCGCGATATGTAATGAGGTCGCTGCTACTGCGGAAGAACAGCGGCAAGAGGTCCTCGACTTCAAGTCCTTCTGGCCCGCGATGAGCGGCGTGAAGAACAGCGAAGACTTTCAATGCTCGGACAGCGGCCTCCCAACTTCCAGCGCTCCCAAAAGTTCCGGGGTTGAACGGGAAATAGCGATAAATGGGGCGGGCGTTCTTCTTTGTGGAGGCTCTAGCAACTGGCTGCGGTTTTGGTAAGCGAAAGCCGGCTACCTGTGCAATCTCTAATTCCTCCAACTCACGGAAGAGGTGAGTATCGATCTCAGAGACATCCCCAGCGACTGAAATGGAGCTCCCCGGAGAGTACTGCGCATCCCCGCCTCCAATCACATCAGAGTCATTTGTTGATCCACCCACCTGCCAACTTGCAACCAAACCGTCAGTGACATCAATGCTTCCGACGGGGGCGCCCTCAATGATCTGGTCCGCGACCTTGTGAAGAATCTTCGAAATTACCACCAACGAAGTGCTAGTCTCGCCGGGATCGAGTGCTGTCGTTGTAACCAAGCGGCGATGTGCATTCGTGATCAAAACATCGATATAGAGGTCTCTTGAGTTCCAGTTAGATTTAGAGGTCATTAGTGATGTGTTCCTACGCAAACGTGACTCAATTCCTTGTCGCGGCGGATACGGTTCATACAGAAACAACCAACCGAGGCACAGCAATTGCAGATCATCGCATGTCTGTGGGATGAGGCGCAGCAAATCGTCGAACCAAGCAATGCTAGACGCTGTGAAAGATCACAACGTGTGCAAAAGCTTACTGCATGCCTCCCCTCCCCTAGCAAGCTGTGTGCATAAATTTCGCCAGACACCGCATTTAGTGAAATCCACAACCACATCACAGATTGATACCAGCACCACTATCTATATAGATTTATACCCACTCATTTTGTGCCAAACAGATAACAGATTAGTGCTGAGCCGATAAAGCATTTAATGCATTGGAAATATCGACACACAGATCATTCGGATCTTCAAGTCCGATGTGAAAGCGAACAAGCCTTCCATCATCAGGTTGAATGTGTTGACCGCGTAGATTATGAGCGATTGCGGGCATTACTAAGCTCTCGAATCCCCCCCAGCTAGTCCCGATACCGAACAACCGCAAAGAATCCATAAACGTTTCAAAGGCTCTCTCACTGCATGGCTGGAGCTCAACTGTAAATGGCCCTGGCGCACCCGAGAACTGTTTTATCCATAGCGCATGTCCTTCATTAGAAGGTAGCGCGGGAAAAAACACTTTACGGATATGAGGATGCTTTTCGAGCCAAGTGGCCACCTGTATCGCTGAGTTATGATGTTTATTCATTCTCAGGGCAAGTGTTCTCATTCCTCTTAGGGCAAGCCAGCATGAGTCCGGGGCAGCATGAACCCCAGATGTATCGCACCAGCTTCGTGTTGATCTAAGTGCATCATATGAGCCAGTTATAAGTCCTAGAAGTACATCTGAGTGGCCATTGATGTATTTAGTCGCAGCGTGAATAGAGATGTCAATGCCCAAGGCATGGGCATCGAAAAAAATTGGAGTGCCCCAAGTGGAGTCACATGCAACGGGAATGCCATGAATACTTGCAACACGACAGACGGATGCTACATCAATTACCCTCATTGTTAATGAAGAAGGTACTTCAATAAAAATCAATGAAGTCTGAGGTTTAATCTTTTGCTCAAGACTCTCCGATGACTCAAATGTCTCAACCTGGCAGTCAAAAGGTTCGAGTACATTTTTGCAATATGCCTGCGTCGGACCATATGCCGACTCTTGGACCAGAATGTGTCCACCCAGGCGCGCATGCGCCCCCAATACAGCGGCAATAGCACTAAGGCCCGACCCGGTAGCAATACAAGTTTCCGCATTGCATAGCGTCGCCATTGCGTGCTGCAGTTCGAAATTGGTCTGCGTACCAGAACGTCCATAGCGGGGAGACTCAAATACTAGGCCCCTATACGAATTTTTGAACTCACTCAAACTGGGGAAAATGGTCGTTGAAGCTCGCACTAACGGAGCGTTGACCGAATTCGTCATTTTCGCAGACTGGCGACCGAGATGTGCAAGTGACGTGTCCACATGGTCGAAGCTTTGACCTGAATATTTATGATCCGATTTCATTATGTTGCAATTCAAAATTAATCAATGAGTAAGTATCATTCACGAATATGGCCTTACAGATAAGAGCCCTCTTACATAGCAGTTATGAAGGTATGACGGCCAACTTTACTGACTGGTAATTTTTAGATAAAGAGCTGGGGGAAGAATTCTCACCACCCAAAGCGAGCCAAGGATCCTCTCTAGGATTAGTGCCGAACTTCTCAACTAGAAAATCACGGAATGCTCTCGTTGCGATCGGTAGATGACGCCGTGAGGGAACACCAACCCATACGGAAAGCGTAGCCACATGCCATTTATGGAGAACTCTGATTAATGCCCCACTGCGTAAGGCGTCGTCCGCCATAAATGAAGGAAGACCTACAATGCCCATACCAGCTAGGGCGGTTGCATACATGGCGTCGAGATGCAAACTCGAAACTGCGGGCTCTTTGGGCTGAAAGAAAACTGCAGCGCTCGTCTCGCTGATTGCATCAGTAGTAATAAATTTGACGCTTCGACGTATTGCCGCTATAGGCGGCACAAGTACTTCATGAGCGGATAAATCCTGAGGATGAAGGATTTTTTTAGAATTATTAATATAGAGGGGGGATGCACATAGCAAAATTTCAGTTCTGGCGAGAGGGTTGGCGACAAAGTCTCCGTCGATTTTGTCTCCCTGTGCGACAATTATTGACAAATCGCAACCATCATTAACTGAATCGACTGCTCCCATCGCTTGAATCTCGAGAGTAATTTTTGGATATTTACTTCGGAATTCCGGCAAAACTTTCGCCAACTGATGAACCGCAAATGATGGGGGCACTTGAATTTTTAAACGCCCTCGCGGGAGCGCAGTCGATTCCCGGGCTGCTGCATCAGCATCGCAAAGGGCATGCAACAGTTGGCGCGTCTCATCTGCATATGCTTGCCCAGCTTTCGTGAGGACTACGCTACGCGTGGTCCTATTGAGAAGACGGGTGCCGAGATGGTGCTCAAGCTCGGACACTAATCGCGTAACTACGGATGGTGAAAGTTCCAAAGATCTTGCTGCGCCAGCGAATCCACCGCGGTCTACAACTTCTAGGAACGTACGAATAGCTCTAAGCTGATCCATAAATATCACCTACATCCAAAGCCTGGAGCAAACGAAAGCGTGATCAATATTTGGTATTGAGCGCACCCATCAATTAATCTCGCTGATATTTGCATCCATTGAGAAAATTCTCTGAAAAAAGACACGAACCACTAGAAACATGGCGAGTATAAAAATTATCACCGCTTGCTTCTCTCCTAGTGAATTGATATCAGAATTTACACCGAGAAAAGATAGACCACCGATAGCAAAAACAGAACATCCAACCGAATAATCGCATTTGTCAATTGAATGAAATGCAAAAATAATGACAGATGAATGCAAAAGTAGCGCCGAAAAAATCACCACAATTGTTTCAACCTGCATGGATGCCGACCAAATAAATGGAGGTGCAAAAAACAAAGGGAACAGCGAAACTATAGTTTCAGCTTGATTTAGTATCCAATGCTCTGAAACCTGCAGAATGAGCAAAATCATCAAACTTATGTACCCAATGAATATTTGGCGCACCTGTGCGTTACGCAGAAGCGCATAGATCCATAGGAATAACACAACTAGTGCCCCACAAACCACGGAGATTGCGTTATGCGGCTGAGCATGCAAAATAAGTAAGGACCATGCGATGACCAACATTGCCATCGCGAGCGATGGGAAAAATGGCAGTTCTTTTTTCAGTATCGTCGGTCTGATGTACATCTTCAAGTCAATACCCAATGATGCAGGGACTCGAAACGACTCCCATCCCACAATTAGGCTAAACAGAGATTACGCATACATTTCCGAAGCAATAGAGTAGTGTTTCAGATGTATCAGCGCTGTTTCTGCAGACTTGGAGGAGTTGCTCATAGAACACTCACTATGAAGTCACAGCTAAACTGGCATCTGGTATACGCTTCGGTAGGCATGCAGCGTGCGCCAGCCCCATGTGGCGTACGCTGCCGTAAAAAAACAGTCCGCCTTAGGTTCAACTTTTATATGCCGCTACTTTACGATCTGCACTTCACACAAGTGCAAGGTGGAGAAGAGAAAATTAGAAAAAAATCAGACCGAAATTGCCTGGCCATTGCTTGTGTCCAACGCCCCAATGAGACTGGCGTTTATAGTATTGAAACTATGGAATTTACGGATGTAAAAATCTGCGCGATACGAAGAAATCGAGAAGTCTCGGAGACCTCATTGCAGCTACTCAGCATGGTTGGGTGGGGCGAAGGGAAGTTTTCATTGGGGTGCTCAATCCGCCGCGCCCAACTACTGTCTAGGAAGGCGGATATACGAAAGACTACTCTGCCCCAACAAACTGCAGGGCGGTGAGGCACTTCAAAATATTTGAGTGAGCGCGGCTAGTGGGGCAGCAAGGTCTACTTCAACCCCTATGACCAAAGTCCCTACTTTGATACGCGGAAATATGCGTACTCATCAAACCACAAGGATTGTGGGACGATTGTTGAGAGGTTAGAAATATGAGGCACGTGCATACTAATGCCAGCTCACATAGACAGTGCGAGCGTTAGGAACATCGGCATGTGGAATTGCGCTATCTATTTTCCGTAGAAGTGATTTTGAATAAAAGCCCTTGCTCAAAAAGCATCTATCCAAAACATCATATTCACCCAAAATCCGGTTGCATTTTTGGCGTAGCGCTACGAAACTCCTCAATCTCCGCACAATAACGATCGATGGCAGAAATCAATGGCCATCTGTCGATACTTATTTTGAAGCGCCGAGCACTCTCAATTTGTGGAATTAGATAAACATCTGCTAGTGTAAGAGTATCGCCAAAGCAGAATGGGCCACTCGTCCCTTCTTCGGCAAGAAGCGATTCTATTGCATCGAAACCCTGGATGATCCACTTTTCACACCAAGCTTGCACAGAACTTTCGTCAGCCCCCAGATGTTGACGCAAATACTCAAGAATCCGGCGGTTATTGAGAGGGTGAATATCACAACCTACGATAGCAGTCAAAGCTCTCACTTTTGCTCGCATGATTGGATCTTGAGGCAAAAGTGGAGGCGCTGGATACTCTTCTTCCAGCCACTCGATAATAGAAGGCGATTGAATTAATGTTTCATTACTTTCCAATGCTAGCACCGGAACCAATGCCTGAGGATTTATTAATTTAAATCGCTCCTCCAAATGCTCTTCTTTCCGCAGATCAATCGCAACGTATTCGACAGGAATACGTTTCAGGTTTAACGCGATTCGCAGGCGATGAGAGGTGCTGCTGCGGAAAAAGCTATATAACTTCATAAGTAAAATTACTCAAATGCACTTATAGTCAAATCTACGCCACCCACCCCCTCAACATGGCCGGTAATCACATCACCGGGCAGCACTGCCCCAACACCTTCAGGTGTACCGGTATAGATCAGATCACCAGGTTGGAGGTGGTAATAAAGAGAAAGGTCAGAAATAATTTCGCGGATGCCCCATATCAGTCTATCAATGTTTGATTTTTGCCTGGTTACTCCATTGACGGCTAATTCAATCCGACCCTTGTCAATAACCACTCCGTTCATCGGGACGACCTCTGAGCAGACGGACGACTGCTCCACATCCTTCCCAAGATCCCATGGGCGCCCTTTTTCACGCGCATCCAACTGTAGATCGCGGCGAGTCATATCAAGTCCAGCGGCGTAACCATAGATCAGATCATTCGCTCTCTCTACGGAAACCCGAAAGCCTGACTTACCAATAACAACCACTAGCTCCATCTCGAAGTGAAAATTTCTAGTTTCTGGTGGATAGGTAACACTGGCACCACTTTCAACAAGCGTTTGTGGTGATTTTGTGAAATAGAAAATCCTCTCCACATTCTTATCCACCGGCCTTCCCATTTCGATAGCATGAGCATGATAGTTTCTGCCAACGAAAAATAGTCTGTTAATGGGAATACGCTCTACGCCATCTCGAATTGGCAGTGAGTAGACAGGCGGAGGATTCCACAGATAATTTGTCATTTAAATGCCTAAAAAGAAGACAAAATGCGCTACCGTTTTCTTGCTTCTTAAATTGAAATCAACTGAACACAAATAGTCAATCGTGCTTGGGACATCAAAAATATTGCATTTCTAAATTATTGCCCATGCGATACCAGATATAGCTACTCCCGCGCCAATCCATGCTCCGACAGCTTGCCTTTGCCTACTATGAATCCATAGCAGCGGCACTACCATAATGGGGGCGGTTGATCCAAGAAGAATTGCCGCGCCAGCTCCAAGATTTCTGAGAGCGTAAAGTTGCAAAGAAACTGCAACGCAATAACCCATGATGCCAGGGGTAATTGCAGAAACAATCACCTTGTGATTTACATCATATGCATCTTTTAGCTTAGAGGCCATTAGAACAAATATTAAAGAAACCAATAGGGCCCCACCCCCGGTCCTTACAGCAGTCACAGCCAAGGGAGCTACTCCCTCTTGCAAAAGCGGCTTTAGCGCTAATAAACCACAAACCTGAGAACTAGCGGCAACAAGTCCAACGCCGAAGCCAATTATTCGCTGTTTATTTTTTTGCGGTTCATGTATTTTTTTTGAACTCTCTCCATAAGCAATGGCGATTGCTATGCCGATCATGATAATCAAACCTCCTTCAATCTGCCTGACTAGAGGAAGTTTTTTAAAAACAATAAAATCTAGCACTACTGCGATCGGCGAGGCAGTCATCATTATTAGATGAGTCAATCTCGGACCAAGAACCCTAATGCAATATGCGAATGAAAAATTTCCTAGCACAACACCGATCGCACTGGCAAATAGAATGTTTGCGAGATGATTAGATCCTATATTCCCCCACCCCACGGACAATGACACAATACAAGCGAGAACTGCAAACGAGCTAACCAACTGTACGTGAGTAAACCGCAGAATTCCTAAGTGTCTCACTGGATTTTGAGCCAGTATGGAGCCTAGTGCCCAAAAAAATGAAGCAAGCAGTGCAGCCGCTGCCCCCGTTAATACGGTCATTATAATAATCTTTGGTTTATGAGTGTTTAAACACGAGCTCGTGCAGTTAATTTAATCATATTTAAATTACAGTATTAAAAATAGCCAAGAACAAAAGTCTATTGGATTTTTAAGTCCGTTCAATAATGCCCACCTCTTGCTTCAAAAAGATTGCAAAGTTTCAACTATATGTTTCTTTTGAAACATCAGAAATTTCATGAATGTGGTTGTGAGGCCAATCGTAGTCGTAGCTCTCTCGATTCGCTAGACTTCGATTCAAACCACCCTGCGTCTTAGGCTTCGTTGAACTAAATCCTCAATCAAATTGATGCTGAGCAGCGTTTGCAAACATGACACAAAAGGCGTGAATATATTTTTTGGCTCAGCAATGTTGAGTAGAAATGATTGATCTCGAAAATCCGTGCAATGCGCTGGCTTGATATAGGTCTACGCGATTCTGTAAACGCTATGTCGCGTTCAAAGTACCATCGGCGCAATAGCAAAAAATCTTCACTCAAATTTATATTTATTTATCCCGGAAAGGAAAAACATGCCAAATATTCAATTTAGCACGCAAAACACAATTGGCAGCATAGAACTACTCTGTCGAAACCATTTTTCTATGTAATATTTTCTTGCAGTAAATCTCTCTACAATTGCGCAACTGGCTGTGGTGAGGTTTCCAAAGCAGCCGCTATTTTCACAGCATACTTTGCGAATGATAAAAAAGGGCGAGTGCACAGCGCACACTCGCCCTTTTACATTCCGCCTATATGACTCAGAGAGTCGTTAACTTTGTATCGCTGAAGGCCGATAAATGCGATATGTTCCTGCAGGATTATTCTGCAACGCCTCTCCTCGTCGCGTAGGCCGTGGAACCAATTCACCGCCACAGTTAGGGCAGGAAAAATTAAATAAATGATTTGCGCAGGTGGAACAGAAAGTACACTCAAAACTGCATATCCAAGCGTTCTGACTGTCAGGGGCAAGACTCACATCACATCGTTCACAACTTGGACGAAGCTCAAGCATTTTCTATCTCCACACTCTTAGGAACTAGATCATAAATTGAAATCTCTGACTTCATGTTTGAAGATAAGAGCTTCAAGCATTCCCTGATGCAATGAGAAACTATCGAGAGATGTCCCTCACCTGTACGTAGGTGAAACCGTCCTCCCGGCAGATGAGATGCTAAAAATTCTCCCATGGCGACTGGTACATGACGATCTAGATCACCTTGATATACATGGACTGGGCACGAGATTTCTCTGAGTTGCGCAGTCCCTTGCTTGGATATGCGACGTGCTTCACTTAGGCTACCGCTGATGCCTTGCCTGTAAGCTTCTGCCATACCTGCAGCGAAGCGCTCTCGTACTTTAACGTTCTCCGCCAGCAACGCTCTGTCTGGGGGGGGTAATGCCCTACTCAGAATCTCTACAGCACGCTCTGCGTCACGCCTGAAGATCGTGGAATCTGCAAATAGGAGAGGGGTAATTGCCAAAGGCAGAGTTTTGGCCGCAGCGAACATAAACTTCAGTACACGCATTTGATGTTTCCGCAGCGAAGGAATGTTCATTGGCCCCATTCCCGCAAGAAGACCAACCGCAGAGACTCGAGTCGGCATCAGTCGTGCAGAGGCCAGCGCATAGGGGCCTCCACATGAAACGCCAAGAACTCCGAATCGTCTGTGACCAAGGTAATCTGCAAGAACGGAAACATCAGAAATAATGTGGTCAATAGTTGGAGCATCAACCCAACTGGACCTGCCAAATCCGGGGCGGTCAAATGCAACAAGACAGACTCCCGTAGCTATCGCATCCTCGTGACCCAATTCGGCATGAAGCCTACTTCCAGGAAAACCGTGGAAGAAGTAGACAGGCTGTCCTCCAGGCGTACCGTATATAGCATAGGAGAGAGTACGACCATCGGGCAATCTCAATTGATCATGCAAAGGTATGCGGTCAAAATTCATTTTTCCTCCCGTTTGTAAAATTCTGAATGAATGCGTTGAATCGGAAAGGGGCTGTGAAGGGGCTGAAAATGCGTAATCCACCTTTTCGCATCGTCTACTAGAGAAAACACCACAGGAATGTAGAAAAGTGATAGCACTGTAGATGTAATTAATCCACCAATAACAGCAATTGCCATAGGGGCTCGAAAATCAGCATCAGCACCAAATTTCAGCGCAATAGGTAACATGCCTGCCCCCATCGCAACAGTGGTCATGATAATGGGTTGTGCACGTTTTTCACACGCCTCTACAAGTGCATGAGTGCGCTCCATTCCACCACGAATCGCCACCAAAGCATATTCAACCAAGAGAATTGAGTTCTTGGTTACGATACCCATCAGCATAAGAATTCCAATCGTCGCAGGAAGTGACATCGGCTCTCCGGTTATCAAGAGTAACCCCAAGGCACCGCCGAAAGATAGCGGTAACGCAGCCATAATGGTCAGCGGTTGGGCGAAATCGTGGAACAGCAATACGAGAACGCAGTACACCAAAAGGACGCCGGCAATCATTGCGGTACCAAAATCTGCGAACAACTGGTTCATGCGCTCTGTGTCGCCGAAGTTCGCCTTGCTTACTTCAGCGGGAAGTTGACGCATAGTCGGTAGCTTCTCAATAGCTTCATTAACTGCTCCTAAAGGTGCTCCGCCGATATCAGCCCGTATGCTTACACTGCGCTGCCTATCAAATCGAGTAATCTTGGCAGCACTACTTCCCATTTCGACCTGGGCAATAGAAGTTAGTGGAACACTGGTTCCACCAGAGGTGGGAACTCTAAGCTGTCGCAATGTGTTGATATCTGTCCGTACCTGAGGTGCAAGCTCGGTTCTGATAGGTACGCTTCGCTCATCGAGGTGAAGCTTAGGCAGCAGCGCCCGGACGTCACCCATAGTCGCAACTCGGAGTGTTGTTCCGATATCAGCGACCGAAACACCAAGATCAGCTGCGCGCGCATGATCAATTTTTATCAATACCTCAGGCCTGCGAAGGCTGGCTTCACTTGCAGGGTTTCCCACTCCAGGCACGCCGCGCATCTCATTCTCAAGGCTTGAAGCTGTCGCCTCTAACTGCCGTGGGTTGTCACTCACGAGGATCAACTCAAGCATCTCACCGGCCTCGCCACTACCGAAACGAAAGCGGAATCCTGGTATTTTTTTGAGCTCGGGCTGAACTCTCTTTTCAAACTCGCGCTGTGTTACGGAGCGTTTAGACGGAGCAACGAGCGACACAGTTAATGTGCCAACTCGCACTTCTGCACTTCCACTAGTGCCGACTGAGTCAAGCTGAGCTCCGTTGCCAACCGTGGTGAGAATGCGATCAACTTCAGGCTGACTTGCGAGCACGGCACGGGCATGCTCTGCGACCACAACAGTTTCCGCTAAGCTGGCGCCAGGAGGTAGCTCAAAGTTGATTGTGCTCATCGAGCGATCACTAGCCGGAATGAAGGTTTTTGAAAGCAACGGGGCAAGAGAAATCGACGCTAAGAAAAGCACTACCCCAGACAATATTGCGAGTCTCCTGCGGCCTAGCCCCCACCTTACTAATTCGAGATATTTCACCGTCAGCTTCGCTGGTTCATGGTGAGCAACAGCGCCTTTTAGAAGATATGCTCCCATTACCGGCGTTAACAACCGAGCGACTAACAGGGAAATCATCACTGCGATTGCTACCGAGATTCCAAACTGCCTAAAGAACTGTCCAGGCACGCCTGACATGAAGCTAACTGGAATGAAGACAGCAACGATCGCTAGCGTAGTTGCCACTACAGCCAAGCCAATTTCATCAGCGGCATCGATAGCCGCCTGCAAAGGGCTCTTCCCCATGCGAATGTGCCGGACAATGTTCTCAATTTCGACGATAGCGTCATCAACTAATATTCCGACTACTAAAGATAGTCCGAGTAGCGTAATGAGATTGAGTGAAAATCCCAGCCACTGCATAAAAAAGAAGGTTGGGATGACCGACAGGGGCATCGCCACAGCTGCAATTAATGTGGCGCGCCAGTCCCGAAGAAACCACCAAACCACAATGACTGCCAATAATGCACCCAGAATTAAAGCCTCCACAGAGGCAAAATACGACTCCACAGTAAAGGACACTGGTGCATTGAAAAGTTCGATCGAAATATTTGGATTTGCAGCGTTCAGTTCCTTTACTTTTCGCTCGATAGAGGCGGCAACATCGACCGAGGAAGCACCAACAGCACGCAGCACTTGGAATGCCACGACTCGTTCCCCATTGACAAATGCGTCTTGACGCGGCTCTGCAGAGCCGTCTTCAATAGTTGCAACTTCTGTCAGTCTTACTGATCGAGCGTCCCGCAACCCTAAAGACCATCCGCGCAAGGCCTCCACGCTTTCGGCGCCACCCAGCGCTCGCACGCTCTGCGTACCGCTGGATAACTCGCTTTGCCCGCCAGGCAGGTTGATGGAACTCGCGGCGAGTTGTCTGCTTATCTCTGCAGCTGTTACGCCAAGAGCGTTAAGTCGTTCGGGATCGAGCCGAATTCGTACTTCGCGGTCCACGCCACCTATGCGCCGAATTTGCCCAACGCCCGGCACCGAAAGCAAAGCGCGCGCGACTTTGTTGTCCACAAACCACGACAGCTCTTGAGGAGATAATGTTCTACTGTGGTCTTTCACGACGAAGGTCTGCATCGGCCCACCCGATGTAGTGCTTCGCGTGATAACCGGTTCTTCAATGTCACCCGGCAGCTCACTTCGAATTCGGACCAGTGCATCGCGTATGTCATTGACTGCACGATCCAAATCTTTCCCAAATTGAAACTCAACTAGACTTGTGGAGACACCATCTGTCACTGTGGACAAGATATGTGAGACATCACCCACTGTTGCTAAAGCATTTTCCACCTGCCTAGTTACCTGTGTCTCCAACTCTGCGGGTGCAGCCCCTGGTTGAGCAACGCTCACTGAAACGAATGGGATGTCCACATCCGGAAATTGATTAATTCCCAGTCGTTGAAAGCCCAGTAGCCCGGCAAACGTCAGCAGGATAAAGAGAATTATCGGAGGTATTGGTTTACGGATGGCACGTGCTGAAATATCCTGGATCATTGCGAAGCTCCCCGAGTCAATGCGCTAACATGGAGTCGTTCGCCAGCCTTTACAAATCCAGCACCAGTGGATACCACGCGGGCTTCTTGCCCAATGCCCGTCACCTCCACATGTTCCCCATCTTGCACTCCAAGCGACAGTGTGCGAGTTTCAGCAATATTCCGCTCATTAACCGTATAGACGAAAGGTATGCCATCGCGGTACTGAACTACGCGAATTGGCAAGACCAATACTCTGGCTCGACCAATTTCTATAGATCCAGTAGCATGGCCACCAGATCGCACATCGCGGTGCACCGGAAGTGACACATACACAATGCCACGGCGCGTCGACTTCGCCACCGACGGTGCAACCGCACGAACTCGCCCCTCAATTTTCAGACCTCTGCCTAGATCTACAGAAGCGAGTGAACCTTCACGGATTTGCTGAAGTTCTTTTTCAGGTACTTCTGCCTGCCATTCGACTTGGCTATTTTTTATTATTCTGAACAACTCTCCACCAGGTGGTGTTACAGCCCCCACAGAGGCTGCTCGATGTGTCACTAAACCTTTTACCGGTGAAAACACACGTGTCTGCGCTATGCGAGCGGTAACCTCACGTATTTGCGCTCGAATGGCGCTTACCTGGGCCGCCGCGACTGCCGCGTCGTTTTGTTTGGCATCGAGGGCTTCAACGCTGTAAATACCTGCCGCCTGCACCTGCTGCGCGCGACCCAGATTTTCACGAGCTAATTTAAAGCGAGCTTCGGCTTGAACCAATAAGGCTTCTTGTTGAGCCAATTGAGCAACCAGAACACTATCGTCTCCCTGTGCAAGTAATTGACCCTCTTCCACAGAACTTCCAATATCAACCAGAACACGATTCCATCGAACTGGTGCATCCGAGCCCACTACGATCTCATCCCGTGCAGCAAATCCCCCAGCAACAGTCAACTGACGCGTTATCTCGCGCGATATCGGACTGACAATTTCGACTGCCATCGCTTTATCTATGGATATTTCCACCGTTGAATTTGACTTGTCAATGGCTGCGCTTTTGAGAATCGGAATTAATAAAAATCCCAGGACGAGAATAGATGCCACAACACCCCAAGCAAGTATTCTGCGGGCTCTTCCTGACAATTTGGATTTAGATATTTCATTAACATTCCAACGGTTATTCATTAATATTCTCCATGTCTATGGGCACCCTGCGTCAGTACACGCCCTGCTCCACTATGTCCCGTACCAAGTGCCTTGAGGGCAGCAACTTTGCCAAGAATTTGGTCTCTCTGACTATCTGCCAAACTCATGCGCGCTATTAGTGCCTGTCGCTGCACGTCAAGAAAATCAATTAGCGCTAGTGTTCCAGCCTCGTATCCCACTCTTGCCATGGAAACCGACATATCCATTGCAACGGCCCTCCGTTGTTGTGCCTCTAAAAGCGATTGATTGATCTCGGTGGCCGTATAAGCCTCTCGGATTTCCAGAAGTGCGCGCGCGATCGCATGCTCATACCGCGCACGTGCTGCCTCTGCACGCGAATGTGCTTGATCAGTGCGAGCATTTGCGGCACCGCCATCAAGCAAATTAATAGCTAATCCCTGTGCTATCGACCACAAAATATTACCTGAAGAGAATATTTTGGAGATCCGATTTGAATCACCTCTAATATCGCCAGTAAGAGTTATCTGAGGCCAACGTGCTTGGCTTGTCGCAACCCATGCGGCATCACGACTTGCCAGAAGGAATAAAGCTTCTTGAACATCAGGCCGATTTCTAATGGCTTGCTCAAGTGAGCCTGCAGGCAATGACAGAGACAACAATTTGGTCAAATCGGATTCATTGGCATCAGGAAAATATGACTCTATTTTTTCCGCACTTTCACCAGAGATCAAAGCCATCCTGGTATGCAGGGCCAATCTAAGGCGCCGTAATGATTCCATCACTGAATCTGCGGCCGCAAGATCAGCTTTGGCTCGCTCCAAGTCCAAAATCGAGTGCGTCCCAAAATTGAATCCCAAATTAATTAGTTTTACCGATTTATAAATTGTGCCTCTCGCCTCGCCTGCAGAAGCGATTTTCGAGTTGATAGCAATTAAATCCGTGTATGTCTCTGCCATCTGTGCTGCCAGTGACCATTGAACTAATGCTAATGCCCAGGACTGTGCTTGTGAATCGTATTCAGATGAAGATCGTTGGGTCGCAATACGCCCCCAAAAGTCAACTTCGTAAGAGGCAACAAGATTTAGCTTATGAGAAGATTGAACTGCATCTGATTTCTCCTCCCGGGCACTACGCGCAAGAAGTGCCAGAGAAGGATACTTAGCTGCATCTACCTCAGCTCTCCGAGCGTGTACTTCCTTAAGTCGAGCGACTGCAACTCGTACATCGCTATTATTACTCCAGGCCTTTTGAATGAGGTCATTAAGTCTTTGATCGCCCCAGCTTCTCCACCAATAATTCAGATGATCTGGGTACGAGTATGAATTGTCGGTAGCGCCACTTGACTGCAAACTCCCTGTACTGTTCAGTGTGCTGCTTGCACACCCGGATATCGCGAGTAGCATTGACGCTGAAATCAAAGCCTTGGCCAATATGGATATGCACTTGTCCATATAACTAGTGGTATATTAAGTTTTGAAAGACTGAAATTTGGTGGGCGAAGGGCGATGCTTTAGAATTTCAGATCAGTCTTGACGTATCAACCCCCAGCTGCTTCCCTGAAGTATCAACTCATCGCCATTGCTCCTCGATCCCACTATGGTCGATTAAGCGGCCAAAGGGTTTCAATTAGATTTCTCAGTCTGCACTACCTGGTTTCATTTGAAGCAGTTCGAAGACAAAACACGTCTCCCGGAAAATTCTTGATAAACCAAGCAAATGCCCCCTCGTTTGCAATCCAGCGGAGAGCGGCGATAGTTCACTCTTGGCCGCTTGTGTGCCAATGACTACGGGATTGCGATTTTCAGATTGACGAGAGAATGCAAAAAGACAATGGATTTTTTGACAGCATGAGATATTCAAGTGCAAAAGACATAGCACTCTCGCTCATGCAATTCCAAGTCTTAAAGAGCAGGGTTAGCGAAGCATTGTCGATATACTCGCCAACTTGTGTTGAGTTCTTCTCTACTTCCGGCTGACAGGCGTTTCTAAAATCAGCCTTACAGGTCGTTTAAGAAATTGAATAGTGGAACAGGACTAGACGTGCTCTAGCTGCATTGGTACATGCACATTTGTTCACCCAGAGGTGTCAAAACTTCTGTGCTGGGTTTGTGAGGCCGAAGCATGCTAGTAAAAATAGCAACGCTTCAACGAAACTGTTTGCAAATGGTGCAAGCGAGTTAACGGACCACATCTACTGGGGCTTCGAAGGCATATCCGGATCCACGATGTGTAACGATGAACTCTGGTCTTGTAGCATCGCGCTCAATTTTTCTCCGAAGTCGAAGGATCTGTATATCTATTGATCGATCGTAAACTTCTGCGTCATGCAATCGAGTTAGTTCAAGCAATTGACTTCTTGTAAGTGTTCTTTGAGGAGCACTTAGGAATGCAGTGAGAAGGCTAAACTCGCCATTGGTCAGGCCAATCGGCTCACCTTGTGGGCTAGAAAGCCGACGCAAACCTACATTCAATTCCCATTGACCAAAGCGATAAGCACGTACACGACCAATGGCATCTGGCACTCTAGTTTGCGCGTGAGATCTTCGTAAAAGTGCCCGGATGCGCGCGAGAAGTTCTCTGCTAGAAAATGGTTTAGTAATGTAGTCGTCCGCTCCAAGCTCTAAGCCCATAACTCTATCTGCTTCGTCAGCACGACCTGTCAGCATAAGTATTGGAAGGGTTGGTGATTTTTCTCTCAGTCGGCGGGCAATTTGCATTCCGTTTTCACCAGGTAAGCGAACGTCAAGCACTACAAGATCTATGGTGTCGCGATCAAGAACGTCCGATAGCCCAGCACCTGTCGCTAGCGTTGACACTCGAATTTCATTGTCTTCAAGGTAGCCCCGTAGCAAATCGCGAATGTCTGGGTCATCATCAACCGCGACGACATGAGGAACAACGCCAGTGATACTAATAATTGTCATGTTAGCTTCTCCAAATATTTACCTGTTGCTGGAGTGCTTGTAATAACTTGAAAAACAGCTCGACCTAGCTGGCCAACTGAAAGTGGCTTTTCGAGGACTAAGTTGACACCGCAAACTTTTGCCTCCTGGACAATTTTCGGGGTTAAAAAGCCACTCACCAGTATTATTGGAATGTTTTCCCGAATACTCCTGGCATGTCGTGTAAGTTCTGCCCCACGCATCTGAGGCATTGATTCATCTGTTATTACGAGATCAAATCGCATCGGATTTTCACGTAATAGATTTAGTGCTTCGTTCGGTTGGGTGCAACCCATAGGCTCGAAACCATATATCGCGAGCTCCTCTTCCATCAGGGAAACCAATGATGCTTCATCATCTACTACTAGTACTACTTGGCCTTCGCCGTGGCAATTCAATCTATCTCGTTCTTCAGAAGGTTCCATTACAGTCGCGCAGATCTTTATGGCAGGCAATATGACGATAAATCGACTTCCAATTCCCACTTCACTTTCGACTTGAATGCCTCCCCCCATGTCAGTCACTATTCCATGCACTAACGACAGTCCTAGTCCTGTGCCTAATCCGGTACCGCGTGTGGAAAAAAATGGGTCGAAAATTCGCTCCTGAACGGACTTGTCCATCCCAATACCATTGTCTAAAACCTCTAGACACAGGTAGTCGCCCGGCACTACAGTTCCAGTCAAGGTGTGAATTTCTTGACTGAAGTTTTCATGTCTCAGTCTTACGGCCAATCTACCCTTTTCTTCAATCGCTTGAAGGGCATTGCTGCAGAGATTGAGAATTACTTGGTGGAGTTGAATTGGATCGCAAAGTACCGAAAAACCGTCGCTCTGTAAGCTGACTTCCAAAGATATTATTGAGCTTATTCGGTGCTCAAGTGATTCAAGCACTTCGTGAATTGCTGCTTCAACGTCAACAATGCTCTTTTCACTGACACCGCCACGCGCGAAAACGAGTATCCGCTCCACCAAAGATTTCGCACGCTGACCCGCACGAATACACGTATCTATATGTCTGTACTCAGGAGAAGTCTGATCGAGCCGCCGGCGGGCCAGTTCGCCGTGTCCTAGAATGCTGGCCAGTATGTTATTAAAGTCATGTGCAATACCGCCTGCCAGAGTACCAATCGCCTCCATGCGCTGAGCCCGCCTAAGTTCTTCGCTCAAGCGTTCACGTTCCGCCTCTAACTGCTTGCGTTCGGTTATGTCAACACTGACACCAGCTACCTGGATGCCCCCTGCTTCCGACGACTGAAAACGTTGTGCACGCGTAAGAATCCAATGCTCTCCATCTGAAAGCTCGATACGGTACTCTTGCTCTAATCTATCTGCTTCGCCTTTAATAACAGCATTGCTGTTTTCTATCAAATTTTTACGATCATCTGGATGAATAGGCAGCAAAGCGTAGTAAGCGAGTCTAGGCATGGAACGCGCTTGAGCATTTAAACCAAAGAGCTTATTAACTGCTTCCGAGCTGTATAAGATGTCGCTCTTGGTGTCGTATACCCAATGCCCCCCTCGCGACCCCTCCATTGCGATTGCATATCGCTCATCAGATACTTGGAGTGAATTTCTGGCAGTCTGAAGGGCATTTATTTGCCTCGATACCATCCAAAGAAGCATCGCCGCTAAGGCACAAAGAATACCTGTCCTGAATAGCGTTGTCCAAGCATGGTCACGCCAGTCCGACAAAGCGGTTGATGCTTCCAAAGATACGGCGATAACCAAGGGGTACTCCGGTACCACTTGAAGTGCGACAAAGTGATCAGCGCCGTCAACGGGACTTGGCAGCCGCGCTACTGTGCTTGTAATAGTGCTTTCTGTGGGTAACAGCGTCGCCAATACTTCGAGACGGTGCCCCAGCATTTCATTTGCTGGAGGGTGCCTTGCAAGCAACCAGCCATCACGGTGCATTAGCGAAATTCTGATCGGTTTATCTTGGAAGGAGTCTCGATAGAATCGCTGAAAATACTCCACCTTGCCATGTGCCGAGACAACGCCAGCAAAATCGTTTGTCAGCGCACTAATGCGCCGCCCCATAGCAAAGGTCATTGCACTATTTATTGAGCCCCTAGTTACATTACCAACCCAAAGTTTGGGTACCGCTGATAGTTTTAAACTCTGAAAAACTGATTGATTTGAGATAATTTCGCCAGGCGGTAACTCGCGAAGTTCGGATGACGTGGCAAGGGGGCCGCCCCTTGCGTCGACCACTACAAGTCCTTCTGTTTGAACCAGTCCTTCGGCCTGGTGCGTTAGAAGCTCACCAAGTTTGTCCCTGTCCTGCAAGAGCTCTGGTTCGTTGCTAATCCGATCAGCGAGGTTGCCAAGAACGATGTCGACAGCTTGAATCCCGCGTGCAGTCTGCTCTGCAATGATGCTCGCTTGAGCCTGAAGGTCACGCTGGATATCGTTGATCACATACGCGTACCCGCGGAAGACGTCATAGGCAGCTTGCAGAGCAACGGCTGCAATAAACGCCCCCCCAACCCATCCGGCTCGGCGAGAAACTCTTCGCTGGAACCCGCTTTGTGGAGCGTAGGAGGAGTCCATATACAACCACCCACGTTGCTAAGTGCTCAGGCGTTTTGGCTGGCCGCGCCATCCACTCCGCCAGACAGCAGACTTTTGGCTCCATGGACTATTGCATCGTCAAAGGCACACGACTTTCTGCTGACCTTGTCGAGGTGCACCCCCTTGAGTGTTGTTCGAGCAACGACTTCACCAGTTTCATCGTCAAACATCTCGTGCTCAAAACGTACGCTTCGCTCCTTCACCTCCAGCAGCCGAGACGTAACACTCACTGTGGTCCCGGCATGCACTTCCCGTATGTATGAAATGTGCTGGTCTACTGCCGCCATCCCACGTTTGGTGTCTCTAAGGTAGCCTGGCGTCAGACCTAGCACACGAAACAATTGCCAGGTAGCTTCGTCAAACTTCCCGACGTACCACATCACGTTCATGTGGCCAACATGGTCGCAATGCCATGGGTATACAGTGCCACGATAGGTGTTCAAGCTCATAGGATCTCCTTGATGTTCTATACCTAGATTCTAGGTATTTTTTGATTAAAAGTTAAGTTCATGACGACCAAGATGCGAGAAGTGGTGATCGGCCTGCTGATGGAGAACCCAATGCATGCATATGCCTTGAAGAAGGTCATGGGACCGCGCCTTCCGCCAGGCGAGCTGGTGAATGACGGCATCCTCTATCCGTTGCTGTCCAAGCTGGCCAAGGAGGGACTCATCAGCGGTAAAGACGAAATCAGTCCAGGGGGTAAATCTCGTCGCGTCTACAACGTAACCGCCTCTGGTCGGGAGCTGTTCGCACAATGGCTCAGGTCCTCGGAGGACGAGGCTGACGAGGCTACTTATGACTTTTTTCTTGGCCACCCCCTTCTTGCAAAAGTGCAGTTTTTCAGTCAGCTGACCGAAAGTGAGCGGCGCGCCAAGTTAGCCGAACACGTAGCACGTACTCAAGCTAAGCTGAACGACTATCGCTTGATCCGGGAGGAGATGATTGAACGCCAGGCTGATGAATTCCGCATCCGGTTGTTAGATCTCGGTGCTTCGCATCATCGTCAGACCTTACGTTGGCTCAAGCTACTGATGACGCAACGAACTGAAGATGCCCTTACTCTCTGACATCGCTGCTTGCGACGGGAATCGGAGGTTGCCCCCCACAATCCTTCGATTTCTCCGAATCCGACGCCACTCTTACGCGAACTGTCGGCAATCCGTCTATCGAAGCGACCATGGTTTGGCCCGCCACTACAGGTCCTACTCCCTCGGGCGTTCCGGTAAAAATCAAGTCTCCGGGCTCAAGTCGGAACCACGACGAAAGGTGGGCAATGATTTCATTTACCGGCCACATGAGCAGAGAGACATCGCTACTCTGACGCAGTTGATCTTCAACTTTGACGCTAATCGCCCCTTCAGTAACGTGCCCCCCTCTGGAGACCGGAATCACTTCTCCCACGATGGCTGAATCATCGAAGGATTTGCCGGTTTCCCAAGGCCGTCCCTGACGTCGCATCTCCATCTGGACGTCCCGACGTGTCATGTCCAGCCCTACTGCGTAACCCCACACATGATCTAGAGCAGTATCCGCAGGGATGTTGGTCCCACAACGGCCAATCACGACAACCAACTCGACCTCATGCTGATAGTCACTAGTGCGGCTGGGATATGCCACGGCCATCTCAACATCGTGATGAGCTGCTAGTACAGCGTCGCCAGGCTTGCAAAAGAAGAACGGTGGATCTCGGTCGGAGAACCCCATTTCTCTAGCGTGGGCAGCGTAGTTGCGTCCAACGCAATAAACGCGGCGAACAGGAAGGAGTCGCGGCTCCTGAAACACATGCAGGCAGCGCAATGCTGGCGCAGGAAATATGTAGTCCCTCATCGCGCCTGCCCCTCAACTAAATTGCCCGATGCGCGGGTGTTCGAAACTCCCTGATCCCCCCGCTGGGCAGCTAGCGCGATCACTGCAACAGCTGCTAGGAGAGCTGGTATAGCAGCGATTAGAAACAGCAAACCAAGTTGTAGCCCAGTAGCTACAAGAAGACCACCTACTATCGGGCCTACAACCGAGCCAGCTCGTCCCACACCGAGCGCCCAGCCAACACCAGTCGAACGGATCTCTACGGGGTAGCTGTTCGCCGCGAGAGCGTTGATACTTATTTGTGCTCCGATCACGCTAAACCCGACAACAAACACCATGCTCATTAGCGCCCCGAAACCCATGCCCGTCGTTTGACCAACCACCATCGTGGCAATCGCTGCTGCAAGGTATGCAGTAGGCAACACTTTGTAGGGGCCGAACCTGTCAATCAGTCTCGCAAAACACAGTGCTCCGACTATTCCGCCCAAGTTCAGGAGAGCTGTTGAGATGATCGCTTTGTCAAGCGCAACTCCAGACTGACGCAAAAGCGAGGGGAGCCAGTTGACCAGAAAGTAAAGCAAAAGAAGGTTCATGAAAAACACGACCCACAAGAGCAGTGTTCGCCATGTACGCCCTTTACCAAAGAGTCCTTTGACCGTGTCCGAAGGGGCCGCTGCGACGGAGCTCTGTTTTTCGAAAATGATGGCTTTCGCACGCGCTTCACCAACAATGCTCGACATCAAACTGCGCAATTTTTGTTCATGGACACCACGCATGGTCAAGAACCGAACAGACTCAGGCAGCCAGATGTAAAGCACAGGCACCAGCAGCAATGGCAGGACCCCACCCAGCAGAAAAGTAGACTCCCAGCCTAGAACTGGAATCATTCGAGAGGCAACTAATCCGCCAAGTACAGCGCCCAGAGGAAATCCGCAGAACATCAGGCTCACCATAGTTGCTCGTGAGCGTGCTGGCGCGTACTCAGCCGTCAGCGCAATGATGTTAGGCATCGCACCTCCCAAACCAAGCCCCGTAAGAAAGCGAAGTGCGAGCAGCATTCCAATCGAGTCTGCCCATGCAGTTAGCAACGTGAGCAGCCCAAACAGAGCCGTTGTGATGATAGTGATTCGCCTTCGCCCATAGCGATCTGCAAGAGGCCCAAAAACCAGCGCGCCAACCATCAAGCCAGCAAGTCCAGCACCGAAAACTGCGCCAAATGCAGCGACTTGAATACCCCATTGGCTCGCGACCACGGGGGCAACGAACGCAATGGCTTGTGTGTCAAAGCCATCCAGCATTGCAACCAGCGCGCATAGAAAGACTATTCGCTTCTGTGCACCACTGAATGGCGCCTCATCGATAGCGGCAGAGCATGTCATTGATGTGGCGGCCATGGGTGTCTCCTGTCTAAGTTCTACGAATGGCTGAGCTATGTTGCTCAGTCTTGGTGAGGTGCTTTACCTTCAACCATGTGAAATACGCGCCCAATCGGCTCTTCCCAGATCAGGTTCCGGTCCATCGCGCGTGCTGGCATATCCTGAATTACGTACTGGATGGCGGGCACCGTGCCCGAATTGATGTGCTCGTGGCTAGCCATCGGTGGACAGGCGAAGGTGTCACCCTGCTTCCAATCGAAACGCTGACCATCAAGGATTGAATAGCCTTCACCTTGCACGATGTGATAAAGCGCATAGGAGTTGTGGCGGTGAGCAACAATGTGCTCGCCAGGTGCGAACGTCTGTATGCCCAGGAAGATTGACGGGAATACACCCCCTGCCTCGCCGGTATCGTCATTGACCAAAGCGATGAAGCGTCGATCAGCTCGCCGCAGCGGATCTTTCAGTACTTCGTCCAGTCGAGGCTTAAGATCGTCCCAGCGCCAAATGGCCGGGCGCAGGTTCTTCTTGACGAGGAAAGGGTAGTACTCGTCATCGGTCATAAACCGGGCCCACTCGGTACGGTCAACGACACTTTCAACTGGCGAAGGTGCGATTACAGGATCAGGATTTTTGGACATGGTTTGTCTCCAGGGTTGAGGAAGAAAGGTAAGAAAGAGCGCGACGCACGGTACGTTGCCGCAGATGCCAGTCAAGGAAGATTCGTGTCCGCTCCCACGCCTCAGCGGAGGCGACAGGACGGAACACCATCGGCCGGAACCATTCGTCAAAAGCGTGTGGAGCGCCTGCATAGGTGTGCACCTCATGCGCCAGTCCGGTGGCCCACAACCGCTCACTAAAGTCGTTGATCTCTGGTGCACCGATCAGCCGATCCTTGGTTCCGAAGTGCCCGAGCACAGGAGCGCGCAAATGCTCCGCCGCGTCCACTGGGTCGCGTGGCTTCTGTGTCGTTTTCTTTGAATAGGCCAGTTGGCCGTAGTACGCAACAGCACACCCAGGTGTATTGCTTGATTCGCAAGACAGCACTGCATATGTGCCGCCAATACAGAAGCCCAGCACCCCAACATGGCTTCGGTCGATCCCTGCCATGGCCAGCCAGCCAATAACAACGTCGACCTCTTGGAGAACCCTCCGGTCGTCGAGGGCCTGAACTGCCTCCCCAATTTTTTCATGCGTGGAAAGATCTGGAGGGGTACCTACACGACTGAAGTAGTCCATGACAACAACGTCATACCCCTCGTTCGACAGCTGCAACGCAACCTCTTCAATGTAGGGATTCACTCCGGCAATTGCGGGAAGCAGTACCACCGCATGCTCACTCCAACCCTCTGTACGCCGCAGCACACTCACATGAAATGTGTCGCCTGCTGCGTCCTTCAGTGCTTGTCTCTCGAACGACGATCCGATGTCCTGCTTCATGGGTCTCTCCTTGCTGACGCTATCTCTGCGCCGTGGGGAAAGTATCCAAATTCGATCAAGCAAGCACAACTTCGATGACTTATTCTGTAATATTCATTTCGTGAATAATCAAGTGATCGACTTAAACAAGCTCCGTGTCTTCAAGGCCGTTTGGGAGCAGCGCAACGTTTCACGCGCAGCTGAGGCACTAGGTGTTTCGCAACCGACCGTTAGCCATGCGCTGCGCGATTTGCGCCAACACTACGGTGATCGCATCTTTGTCCGATGCCCGGGCGGCGTGATGCCAACCCCTTTGGGGGAGGAGATTGCACGTCGAATTGGCCAAGCTCTGGCCATTCTTGAGCAAGGGCTCGACGTCAAGGGCAGCTTTGATCAAGGGGTGAGTCGGCGTGAATTCACCCTTGTGATGACAGACATTGCCGAGGCCATCATCTTGCCGCGCATTGTTTCGCATTGCCTCACTACGGCTCCAGGCATCGCTTTTCGAGCCATACAACTGCCAACCGAAAGCATCGTTTCCGCTCTACGCGACGGGGCCGCAGATGCCGCCATTGGCTTCAGCCCCGCTCTTCGAGCGAGCTTGCTACATGGAGCACTTTTCGCAAGTGAGTACGTCACAATCGCTAGCGCTTCACACCCACGGATCAAGACGAAACTTTCTCGGGATGACTTCGTTCGGGAACGACACGCAGTAGCACAAGCGCAAGGTACAGGCCATCATGCGGTTGAGGCCGCACTTCAACGTATGGGCCTACTAGACAACGTAGGCGCCCGTGTACCCCATTTCTTAGCACTTCCTGCAATCATCGCTGCTAGCGATATGGTCGCCACAATCCCTCGGCCGTTGGCTGAGCTCATGCTCCCCATTGCGGATGTGAAGATTTACCCAACTCCAATACGACTGCCAAAGTTACTAATCGAACATTTTTGGCACGAGCGATACCATGATGACCAAGCATCGCGCTGGCTACGAGATCTTCTACCTAGAGCCATGCAAGATGTCTTCGCCCATGGACCGAAGGGCTTTCATCAAACCGCCAGGTAATTCAGGTGCGCCTCGCTCTCAAGGCAAAGGATTTCTGAAGAAGCCCTCGCTGATGACTGGTAAAGGGCGCGGTTGGAAAGGCTCCTCCAATTGCCATCTAGATCTGACTGACTATTGAAGCGCCTCGCTCAGATAGCGCTGAACAGTGGCGCCGACCTCCTCAATGATCACGTCTTTAGGTAGCGTCACCACGGGAGGCAGTTTCAAGACATAGCGGCATAGGGCCAAGCCGAGCATTTGAGACGTGATCAAGCCTACACGCGCGACGGCGTTGTCTTTGGCGCCAACCTGCAGGAGCACTGGAGCCACCTGCGTCGCAAAGGTCTCTCGTAACTTTTGAGCCGCCCGCTCGTTGGAAGATGCGGAGCGTAAAAGAATCGGAAGCCCCCCTATTCCCTGCTCCCCTTCCCAGATATCTAAAAAATGTTGAACGAGCAACTTCCCCGCTTTGGAAGAGTCTGACTCGCGCAGGTCAGGTAGCTTCAGGTCCAGATCGATTACCTCAGCAAACAAACCCTCCTTGTTCCCAAAGTAACGCATCACCAGAGCAGGATCCAATTGGGCACGAGCGGCAATGTCACGGACGGTTGTCAACTCGTAGCCACGTTCGGCAAACAGAGCGCGGGCCGCCGTTGCGATAGCTGCACGGCTTCGCTCAGCGTTTCTAGGTAGTGGGTTTGTCATTTCATGGATACCAGATGCATCAACGAGGGGAAGCCTTCGTTGTGGCGCCTTCACGTCCGCCAAGGTCATGACCAAGGTTCGAGACGATACGCCGTCAGGATTTTGGGCTCGTTCTAACCCGCACTTTGATGGCCTTTGTGAGGGCGAGTACGGATCATAGCAATACATTGTCAACAGGCGTTGACAAACAAACGTGCCGGGAGCACAATTTGTCTACGATCGTTGACATCGGGGTGGCGCTCAACGCCGCCAGAGCCTGTGATCGCTACACGTCTCAACAACCCACCATGGAGATTTCATAATGACCCAACTGAATCGACGATCAGTTCTTGTTCATTCTGCCAACGCGGCGCTCGTACTCGGAGCTGCCGGGGCCTTGCACACCAATGCTTTCGCCAACACAGCAGCCGCACCCAAGCCTGTGCGCAATGGTGTGCTGGAGGTACCGGGTGCCCGTCTCTACTATGAAACTGTAGGAAGCGGATCGCCTCTCCTGCTAATCCCAGGCGGCAACGGAACGGCACACATCATGGGGCCGATCATGCAGATCCTCGGCGAACATTTCACCGTCATCACGTTCGATCGAAGAGGCTTTGCACGCAGCCAGCTTGTCGGTGAACAGGACTATTCGCGTCGTCTGCAAACGGACGCAGATGATGCGCTCCAGCTGATCAAGCGTGTTGCAGGTGCACCGGCTGCCGTTTTCGGTCCAAGTTCGGGCGCGATTGTTGCATTGCAGGCGCTGACCCAGGGGCCCGGTTCGATTAACAAGGTCATCGCTTTCGAGCCCCCCGCCACAAAAGAAATGCCGTCGTTTGCTGAAGGCAAGCAACTCCTCCAGTTGATGTACGACACATACGCGATCTACAAAAAATCGGGCATCGCTCCGGCGTTCGACCTGTTCAACACTAGCATGCCGCCTGAAACCGTTGAGCACTTTAAACGCATGCGCGACCCGAACAACCCTCAGTCCCGAGCCGCCATTGAATACTGGATGGAGCACGAGCTCCGTGAGTACACAGCCGTCGACTTTGATCACGCCAAGCTGAAGGCCAATGCAGCTCGCATCGTGATGGCCGCCGGCACGGCCTCGCGCGGATTTCCCCTGCACTCCTTGAGTGAGAACCTCGCCAAAAAAATTGGCGCCACGTTCGTGGAGATCCCTGGCGCCCATACTGGCTACGCTGTTCGTAGCGCTGAGTTCGGACCGGCGATTCTGAGCATTTTGGGTGCCGGTAAATAGTCTCGAATAAGCGGCTCTGCAGCGGAGGTACAGACAGACACCTCGTACCTCCGCGGTGCAATGCCATGACCGCTGAGTAAGGCCTGCGTATTACAGCTTTGAGCTGTGCTGGTAGGGAGAAATCGATCAGGTTCCCCGAACAAGGTGCGCGGGGCCTGAATCAACGTCTACGCCGATGTCTGCCTGCATGCCGAAGAACCGCTAATCGCCATTTTGGATTTGTTTCATTTTTGGATCACGTCCACGATCTCGGTCGGAAACTCGCGTTTGTGCGTGCGTCTTTCGGCCTCCGAATTCGTGTCGAACATAAGCGCCAAGGATGCGGCTTGCAAAGCGGATGCTTAAAAAGCAAGGCGATCCATTTCAGCTGCAATCGAAATGCAGACCAAGAGACATGATGCCGAAACCAGTGCAACGCCAAATAGTCACTGAGTCTGAAAACTGACCGGAGTAACCATATGAACGCATTTAAATCGATAAACCTTGCTGGCGCGCTGGACGCCTTTGACAGCTATTGGCATCCTCACGTCGTCACTCAGTTCAACGGCCACGACATTATGGTCGTGAAAGTAAAAGGCGAGTTCGTATGGCATTCGCATAAGGACACTGATGACTTTTTTCTCGTGCTGAAAGGCCGGATAGTGATAGATCTCAGAGAAGGTCCTGTCACGCTTGGCCCAGGTGAGCTTTTCATTGTCCCAAAGGGTTTAGAGCATCGCCCCCGGGCGGAGGAAGAAGCACATCTGCTGTTGATCGAACCCGCAGGCACGCCAAACACGGGGAATGCGGAGACAGCAGCCCCCCGGCGTACAGTGACTTCTAACGTAAGCCTTTCGAACTGACTGGCGTTGAGGTGCTCATGTCTAACGAATTGCTATTGGGAATGGCCACGCAGCTGAGTTCACTGATAGACCGGGAGTCCATTCGAGGAGTTCTCTACGACTATTGCAGGGCTGTCGACAGGGGTGATATGGCCTTGATGAAGGCGTGTTATCACGAAGATGCAACGGACGACCATGGCTTCTTTGTGGGACGGGCGTGGGATTTCGTTGAGTACGTCCTTCCGATTCTGGCGCAGCTAGAACTCAGTATTCATTCACTGTCCAATCCAAACATACGCTTAGATGGTGATTGCGCTTACGTTGAGACGCAGTGGTCTGTAATTCACCGGCTGAAGCGATTCGGAAAGATGACCGACATGTGGCACCAAGGTCGCTATCTCGATGAGTTCGAGCGACGCGACGGAGCATGGAAAATTCGGCGCAGGGTCACAGTGCACGACGCTGAGAGATGGATCGATACCGCTGACCTTCAGCGCTTGGTGCCGGATACCAACCCCCACAAGGTCTTTCAAGGACGACGAGGGCCTTCTGATCCCGTTTACAAACTGGATCGTCTGGCGACTCTTGCGCGTCCTACCTTCAGGTTGGAAGAACTGTGGCGTCCACTAAAGCAGGCCCTGTGTATTCCGAAGTCTTTGGTGCATTGGGTCGGCGGTGCGATGCAGAGACGGTCCCATGGTCATGCGGAGAAGTGACTCGCTCCGTTTGCTAACTCTCTCCACAAGCTGAACGGACTTCGAGGCTTTCATCAAAAATGACTAAAAAGTGTTCAAACTCAAGGCCGTGACAAGCTTTGCCTTGAGGGCGGTGAAGTCCAACCGCTGGCGCTCCAACCGCCTTCGCCTTGGCTGAAGACCCGCCCCGTGACGAACCATGTGGCCTGCGCGGTATAGATAAGCCGCTCCGCAGACACTGCACGGTCAGCGTTTCACAATCTCACTTTGACGCAGAGTAAAAGGGCTCAGCAGTGCCGACCGGCATCGCAGAGCAACGTCCACGCATCTTATGAGTCGAGGCGGATGCAATCCCTTTTTGTTGGAGCCTCTTATCTCTGCAAGCAGCTGTAAAACCCTGCGGGATCCGAGCATTCGGGCCGAGGGGTGAAGGAGAACGGTGCTCCAATCGGGCTCCGTTTTGCTCCACCCGAATGCTCCTTCTGTGAATCGTCTGTTCTTTTGGCCAGGCCGTGCGCGCCTGGCGGCTGTGCTGGCCCTGTCTCTTGCCGGCGTTGCTCTCCCGAATCTTTCCTCGGCACGTTCTCCGCAGTTCGACAGTGCGGCGCTGCTCACACCCGAGCCGACCTCCTTTGCGCGGTGCCCGCAGTTCTTTGCGAATGGCACACCACCGGCCATCACGCCCCGGCCACAGTTGCGGGAGCTTTGCTATGAGGCCTTTGCGGTGCTCCACTCCGGGACGACCAAGACACCGGTGTTTGTGGCTCAGCGCCTGAACCGCAGGCTCATCGAGGATGCGGACGAGAAACGGGCCAAGCGCTTCTTTGCAGATGCACGCCTGCCCAGTGGTGAGCGGGCCGAGCTGGAGGACTACAAGCATTCAGGCTACTCCCGGGGGCACATGGCCCCTGCAGGAGATATGCCGACGCCAACGGCCATGGCCCAGAGCTTCAGTCTGGCGAACATGGTTCCCCAGATTGCCCAGCACAACGGGGGTGCCTGGAACAAGATCGAGCAGGACACGCGGCACTACGTGAAGCGGGCCAAGGGGGATGTGTTTGTGATTACCGGGCCGGTGTTCACGGATGCGGGACCACGCATCGGGGCGAATGGGGTGAAGGTACCGACCTACCTGTACAAGCTGGTGTATGACGCCACGACCAACAAGGCCTGGGCGCATTGGCAGGAGAACCGTGAGGGGGAGACGGTGGGTCGGCCTATCAGCTACCAGGAGCTGGTGAAGCGCACAGGAGTGGAGTTTTTGCCAAGAAGTGCACTGCAGCATTGAGTCGCAGCAAGGGTGGCGTCAGCGGCGGGGTTATAAATCCGTCCTTTCCAACCTCTACACGTGAGCATCCATGAACCGCGCTGAACTCGTTGAAATCCTAGCTTCCAAGAATGATCTGTCCAAGACAGCAGCCAATGCAGTGCTGGAAACGCTGATCGACACCATCCAGACGGCCGTCAAGAAGGGCGACGCCGTGCAACTGGTGGGCTTTGGGACCTTCAAGTCCGCCAAGCGTGCAGCACGCACAGGCAAGAATCCATCGACCGGTGCAGCACTGAAGATCCCGGCGAGCACGGTGCCGAAGTTTGTGGCGGGTGCGAAGTTCAAGGCCGTTGTGGATCCCAAAGCTGCGAAGCGCAAGGCGGACAAGGCTGGGAAGTAAGTCAGACTTTCTCGGTCACCACCGAAACAAACCGCCATGGGCTCAGGCCTCTGGCGGTTTTGTTCTTTGCGCTTCCTGACCGGGGTATAGACCGATTTGCCCGGTTTGATCCAAGCAGCTACCGAACGACCTTCCAACCCATCTCACGGCTGAGTTGCACCGCTGCAGCTTTGGTGGGTACAGCATCCATCCAGAACGAAGGATCGTCCAGCACTCGGATGACCCATTGCGGCTCGCCTGTCTCAGTGGTGTGATGGATGATCACCTCCAGCCTGTCTTCCAAGGCATAGCGGATGGCAGTGGGATAACTGACCGGCGCTTCCTTCTTGAACTCCTTGGCCCAAAGCGTTTGTTCGAGGGCTTCCTGAGTCCAGGTGGGTTTGGTGCTCATGGTGCGGAATCTTACGAGGTTGGGCTGTCGATTTGGTGCTCGGGGTGGCATACAGCGGCATCTCGTACCATCTCGGCCGCCGTAAACACATTTTCGCGTTCGCTCCGTAGATGCTGACTCAGATGCCCAAAGCAATGAGCGCCACTTAGCTTTAAGTGACAGCTGTACTACCCGTTATCGCTCTTTCGTACAGGCGGAAGGAGAGGAGGCAGAAAACTATCCTTACCCCAAGCCGCTCGCGAAGATTGAAGTACTGGTGGAGATGTGACCGATTTAAGCCAAGAAGCAATGCAGCTCCCGGCGGAGACCTTAGTCGCGGGTGGTAGTGATCGAAGTGGCGCTATCTATAAAAATCTAGGCGAAGCTAGCTTTCTGGATTTGCAGCAATGTCGATTGCACCAACGCAAGCCCTCCTGGCTCCTGCAGCACTTCACTCGGGCTGCGGCATCCGAACGCTGGGAGTGGCGCAGCCAGCCACTCTTGCAGCCAGGCGCTTGCGTCGAATTCTTTTGGATTGCCAGACTCAATAACGATCCGCTGCACCAAGGCTGTCAGCACTTGCAGGCGCTCGTCGATGTGTGTCATATCTCATTTTGGGCCTCTACGCCGACGATCGCAACCTTCGAAGCAAATGTCCAACTTCGGAAGCGACACGCGCCGCTTACCTACCGTGCGCATGGTAGGTAACTTGCGCGTGTTAGCAGTGAGGTCCCCTGCCCTCCGACAATTTATAAGCTGAACTCAATAGCCCACTGGTTTCCGAATCTGTCTCTTGGGCTCAATTTTCGATCCCATTCTGACGAGCCAGTAATCGTTGGGTTAGCGATCCAAGCTCGCTGTGCGTCACGTTACGTATTCACAACGAACGAGAGCTGGGCAACTATGAGAACCACGACGAGAGATGACCAACCGCTTCGGCTACTTGAATGGCTGGGCAATCAACGGATGAGAAACGAATCGCGTTCTTTTCCGTCGATCCACTTTGGTGGTTTCCCACGACCAGACCAAGTAGCCCCTGAAGAAGGGTCGTAGTACTTCGCTGCAACCTTCTTTTTCTGTTCTTTGAATCGCCCCGGCTGAACTAGACACCTTCGAGCCTCAAACCTGAGGCCCAATAGGAGGTGCCATGACAAAGCAGCCATATCCAGAAGAATTCAAGATCGAAGCGGTCAAGCAGATCACCGAGCG
>JAHHIL010000056.1 GCA_019358975.1 Trichocoleus desertorum ATA4-8-CV12 | reverse complement strand
TGGAGCGAACTTGAGTGGAGCGAACTTGAGTGGAGCGAACTTGAGTGGAGCGAACTTGAGTGGAGCGAACTTGAGTGGAGCGAACTTGAGTGGAGCGAACTTGAGTGGAGCGAACTTGAGTGGAGCGGCTTTTAAGAAGGCGCTTTATAGCCTTGTAACCTCGTTTCCAGAAGATTTTAGCGTAGAACATGCAGGAGCCTATCTTCTCAAGCCTGACATCTCCCTACAAGATGTAGATTTGAGCCAAGCTAACTTAGACTGGGTAGATATGAACTCAGCTTGTTTGGAGAGAGCTACTTTAACGGAAGCTACGTTTCGGCAAGCAAATTTGAGCCAAGCTAATTTAAATGGGGCTAATTTGGGTCGGGCTAATTTAACGGCGGCAAATCTTGGTCAGGCTAATTTAGCTGAAGCAGATTTAACCGCAGCCATTTTGAATGATGTTAATTTAGGACAGGCAAATTTGGCTCATGCGGTTCTCAATCAAGCTATTTTAGTGAATGCAAATTTAAGCGAAGCGAATCTAGAATCGGCTAATTTGATGGGAGCAAATTTAAGTGGAGCAGATTTGGGTAAAGCTAAACTCTCTAACGTAAATCTGCAAGGTGCTATTTACGATCAAGGTGGTGATTTTGCTGCAGGAACTCGTTTTCCTAAAGGTTTTGATCCTGAAAGAGCGGGCGCTTTCCTACAGAATTTTTAGTAAAAATCTTCATTGTTTAATGTAAACCTAAGGTTGCGTATTTCTGAGGTTGGCACGGGCATTACGTCGTAACATCTCAGGTTTGATTCGTCGCAGAGCAGAGGCTGGAAAACGGCGATCGCAGTCTTCATCAGAAATTTCTGCCAGTTCGCTCAGTTTAGGTGCGACGTTCCAAGGGTAAGGTTGGGATTCGCTAGCATCTGTGACTTGCGCAAAGCGTTGATTCCAAGGGCAGACATCTTGGCAAATATCACAACCTGCAACCCAGCCCTGCATGTTAGTCGCGATCGCTTCTGGGAGGGTTTCTGCTCGGTTCTCAATCGTATGGTAGGCAATGCAACGGTTGGCATCCACCACAAACGGTTGGGCGATCGCGCCAGTAGGGCAGGCTTCTAGGCAACGGGTGCAGGTACCGCAATGTTCTGTGTGCGGGCGATCAGGTTCTAAAGCTAAGTTGGTTAAGATTTCTCCCAGAAAAACCCAGGAACCGTACTCCCGCGTAATCACGTTGCTGTTTTTGGCAATCCAACCTAAGCCCGCTTTTTGTGCCCACACTTTGTCTTGGACTGGGCCAGTGTCAGCGTAGTAACGAGCTTGAATGCCTTCTTCTTGAGCTTGCAACCAGTTAGCAAAGGCTTTGAGCTTTTTGTGTAATACGCGATGGTAGTCCCGTCCCCAACCGTAACGAGAGATTTTGGCATATTCTTTGCCTTCCGGTCGCTGATCAGCAGTGTAATAGTTGAGCGCTACACAGATGACTGATTGCACTTCTGGCATAATCAGCCGCACATCTTGGCGTTTGGAATTGTCCATCCAAGCCATGTCTGCTTGATAACCTGAGTGGAGCCAGGTTTGTAGTTTCTGCACTTCAGAACTGTCGGCATCGAGATCAGCTGCGGCAATTCCAACTTTGTGGAAGCCTAATTCCAAGGCTTTTTGTTTGATGCGATCGCGATCGATATTTGGGGTTGTAGGCAGGTGGCTCATGGGGGTGCTGGGTGCTTTGTCTGGAGGCACTGAATCTTGGCAAATCCGAGCCTTGGGGGCACTCGCCCCCAAACCCCCGCTGAGGGACGGCTGCGTCCCCCAGACCCCCTCCAGAAGGGGTTGTTTTTTTATGGGGAATTGGGGAAATCCATCTTGGGGGGCAAGCTTTGGCTGGCTGCTTTTATTTAGTGTAGTTGCATGCTTTGGCGCTGAATTGTGTTTCTGTGGTTTAGCTTGGGCAGGGATGTTTGCCTACATCGCTTTGTTTTTAATCGTTTTGTGAATATTACTAAATCTAATTTGACTATGCCAGATGCCATTGTTTCGAATATTTCTACTTCTGATGTTCCCGCTCAAGTAGCGATTTCAATAGAAGGGATTACAGAACCGACAATTTTACGATACTTTGAACTGCTCAATGCGGGTGATTTCGAGGCGACCAGCCAGTTATTTGCTCCTGATGGGGTGATGAATGCACCGTTTGAGTCAGCAATTGTGGGACCTGAGGCGATCGCTGCTTACCTAAAGCAAGAAGCTACAGGCATGACCCTCTTACCTCAACAAGGTGTCACAGAGGCGATCGAGAATGATTGTACTCAGGTGCAAGTAGCTGGTAAGGTTCAAACTCCCTGGTTCAGCGTGAATGTTTCGTGGTTGTTTAACTTAGATGCCCAACAAAAAATTCTTGCTGCCACGGTCAAACTCTTGGCTTCTCCTCAAGAACTCCTAAATCTTCGCCGTTAAGGTTCAAAGTTTTTGAGTTGAGTGGGCTAAGTTAGTTGGCCGATCTAATGGGAGTTAAGTTTAGAGTTGGCTTCGTCGGGTAAACTGGCTTCTAGCTTGAGGCAATTGCGACCGTTCACCTGAAGTCGGTATTCCACTCGGTCCATTAGTCGGTTTAGAATAAGCCAGCCATAGCCACTTTCCTGTTTATCCTCAGGGGTGGGTGGCAAATAAGTTGACAGATCAAAACCTTTACCGTGGTCCCAAATTTCTAGAGCAATATCGCGCTCTTTGACTTCTAGGCGGATTAGGACGGGTAGGTTGGGTTGATTGCGGTGGGCATGGCGCACGACATTGGAGTACGCTTCGACCAGCACTAAACGCAAGCGATTTGACTGTCGAGGCCAATCTACATGGTTCCCTAGTTCAACTTCCAAAGAGCCTAGCAGCCAGTTTTCAACAATGGTTAAAAATTTTAAGTCGCTGGGTACGTGAAGCTCAGTTCTCATGGACTACAGAACCTCCAGAGAGAGAATGGTTTGGTCGTCTTCCTGAATGGGATTATGCGCTTGAATGCGCTCCAGGAGTTTATTGAGGTTTAGGGGGGTTCGCTCTTGGGTGAGAAGCCGCCAGAGACCTGTTTGATTCAGCATTGAATTTGTCCGAGGGTGGGCGCTATCATCGATATCCTCTTCGCTAATCGTGGCTTCAGTAATACCGTCGCTGGTTAGCAAAAATACCTCCCCTGGACTTATAACCAGACTTCCTGCGGCTGCCTTCCAAACAGGTAGGATGCCCAACGGAACGCCCCGAGTTTTTAAATAAGTTGGCTCTGGTGGTAGTGTTTCCGGAGAGCTGGCTGCCATGACAGCTTGGTGAGACCATACTAGCGGATAAATGTGCCCTGCATTGGCGTAGACTAACTGACCTGTTGTGGGGGTATAGCGGGCCAAAACCATTGTAATGAAGCAGTTGTTGCTAACTAGATCTTGCGATAGACCAGTGTTTAAGTTTTGCATCACAATGTTGGGTTCAGGCGGAGCTTCTTGAGCGAGTTCCCGCCTCAGTACTGAGATGGCACTAGCCATAAATAGAGCAGCAGGCACTCCTTTACCGGATACATCCCCGACGGTGAGCCAGATGTCACCTTGAGGGTGGACATAAACCTCAAAGAAGTCACCCCCTACTTGACGAGCTGGGTAACAGCAGGCTTGAATCTTGGCTCCTTCAATGTCTGGCCAGCTTTGTCGCAGTAAGTTGGTTTGAATTTGGCGAGCCACTTCTAGCTCAGCCCGCATCTGTTGAGTTTGTTCTTGAATCAGCTGGTAGAGCTTGGCTTGAGAGATGGCAAGAGCGGCTTGTTCGGCGACTCCTTCAATGAGTTGAATGTCTTCGCGAGGCCAAAGGGTGGCATTACTGTCTTGGTAAAGTGCGAGGACAGCTAGCAGTTCTTGTTGATAGGTGAGGGGAATGACTAACTGGGCTTGTTCGGGAGTGGCACTACTTCTGGCTGTGAGCTGGGTTTGACGAGTGGTTAGAGCTTGGTGGATTAATGGATCGGACTGGGATTGACTATGGAGCAGGCCACCACTCAAAAGTTCTGCCTGAGCTGGAGCTTGGTAGGAGAAGAATTCTGCGGTCAGGCGATCGCTCTCTACGGGACGGAGGATGCAGTCAGTTGCCTCAAAATTGCTGCCGATGGTTTCAACGATGGTTTGCAGCATATTGCGATAGTCGAGGGATTCTCGAATCGCGGTGGTCATAGCATTGAACAATGATTCGCGTCTGAGGGCTCGCTGCAACTCGTTGGTTCTTTGCTTCAACACCTGGTAGGTTTCGGCAGCTTGCTGTACTACTGTTTTTAGTTCATCTGGCATCCAAGGCTTGGTGATGTACTTGAATACCTTGCCCGTGTTGATTGCCTCTACTAAGTCCTCAACGTCGGTATAACCTGTCAGAACAATCCGAATGGTATCTGGGAAGCGATCGACAGTTTTGCTAAGGAACTCAGTTCCGTTCATCCCTGGCATACGCTGGTCAGAGATGATGATTGCCATCTCTCCCTCTTGATCTAGGGCTTGGAGCGCATTGAGGCCGCTGCTCGCTTTAAATACTTCAAAATCACGACGAAATGTCCGATACAACAAATCCAAGTTGTCGGGCTCGTCGTCCACAACCATCAATTTGAGCTTGCCCCCATTGCCCTGGCTCATCTGGTACTCCACTTGACAGCTTAAATTTGATGCTTGTGGCTTGGTAGTCTGAGCAATGCTATCGGACTAAAAAACGACGAAGCAGACAGAACACAGAAGCGTTGAACCAGAGAGGTCATTGCGAAGCCACTCTATCGCTAAGCAGCCATTCGCTTGCTACAGGTAGTTTTGGCAAACTATGCGGCTCAATAGAGCAGCAAGCTTTGAGCAGTTCTAGCAACTTGGCCACACATCACATCCCATTCAAACGTACCCCAAATTAGCCAAACCCTAACAGGGAATGACGAAATTTGAATAAGTGCAGCTACACCAAAACAAGGTTGGCACTTGGTGACAGCACTTGGTGACAGACCATCAAAAATCCCACTTGTGTCCGTCTAGTGCAGCTTCAATCCAGAAATAGACTTCTTGCAAGTTGGATTTCTACATTTAAAAAAGGACGAAACCTTTACCTAAACTGATATGCAAGTGGTGTATTGGGAATTGGCAGGACAGAGGACGGACGCCATAGTGGGTAGAAAAAGCGGGTGGAACTGTAGCTCTAAAAATAGGCAATCTTAGCTTTAAGCTACGAATTGGCCAATTCTACGGCTTTAACCTACTAAAGCTTTAGCCTACTAAGCCAGAGCGGAGGGCCCGAACCGCAGCTTGAGTTCGGTCATCGGCGCACAGCTTGTTCAGGATGTTGCGGACGTGGGTCTTGACGGTGCCAACTGTGATGTAGAGTTTTTCCGCGATCGCTGCATTGCTGCAACCTGCCACAATCAGCTCTAGAACTTCCAACTCGCGCTCGGTTAAGGGGTAAGCCTCAATCATTTGGCTGTACTCATCATCCGCAGCATTGATGGCGACGGTATGAATTTCGCTAGGGATGCTGCTGACAGCCTGAGACATGGGCTGGCGAGTTTGGTGTAGCACCACACGAGCGATCGCTGGGTCAATCCAGCTATTACCTTCGTTCGTGACTCTCAGCGCTTCTAGCAACCGATCGACATTCACATCTTTCATGCAGTAGGAATCAGCGCCCGCTGCAAAGGCCGCTAAAACAGCGTCTTCATTGTCATTCATGGTCAAAATCATGACCTTGGTGACGTGAGAATCCGTTGGTTCAGCTTCAGCTACCATTTGCTTGAACCGTCGGGTTAGCTCAATGCCGTCCATGTCCGGCAAGCCAATATCTACAATTGCAACATCGGGCTTAGTAGTTTCTAGTAACTTTAATCCTTCAGTTCCGGTGGCAGCTTCACCAATAACTTTAACTGCGCCCCGTTGCTGTAGAGCGGTCCGAAGGCCCACCCGCGTCAAATCATGGTCTTCAATCAGGGCAACTTGAATTTCGTTCATAATCAGCTTTGCAATTCTTATAAATAAGAGGGTGAAAGTAAATTCTCACTCAAAAGTAACTAGCTCAAGCTTATCCGCCAAGAGTTGTAATAATCTATCTACCGATAGTAGGAACGAGCTGAACTATTCCGATAATAGATCTTGCCGCTTCAGATGTGTGGTTAAGCTTCATTGTGATCACTGCCACGGACCGGAGTTAGCATCGCCTGATACACCTCTATTTTATCTAGTCCTAGTTTAGGATCTTGCTGGCTCACTTACTCCTTCAGGGAACTGAATGAAGCATGAGTTGCGCTAACTGCCGTTGCCTAACAATTCCTCTCCAGAAGCTCTACAACAGTTTCAACAGTAACTCAAGAGTTTGCTGTCTACAAAAAGGGGTGGCACTGAGTTTCTGGGAAATTGAGAGCAGATGAGGCCCAAACACATTCCAGTCATTGTCTTGATCCCTCTAACGAGGATGCTGATCAGGTGAAAGCCCACAATTTGAACGTAGCGGGTTATATTCTCAAGCAAGTGACTGCGTCCATTTTGTCGAAGCGATCGCGACCTTAAACAAATATTGGACCTTGAGTGCAACACCCTAAAGAGTCCAAAATTTGTTGAGACTGAGCGATTTGTTTACAGTATTTAGTAAAGGACAAGGATAGTCGATACTGAACCAAAGCCAGCTAAAGGCAGATTGCTGATAGCCAATTGTTATGGAAGAGATTCTCAAGATCTTAGTGGTTGATGATGACGAAGTAGCCCGGATGGCAGTGCGTCAGGCGCTCCAAGCCGCAGGTCTGTCGTTGGAGCTATTGGAGGTTGGTAGTTACAGTGCCGCGATCGCCCTCTTACAGCAACAACCTTTTGACTGTGTCTTGCTCGATTATCAATTGCCTGATGGAGATGGTCTGACCCTAGTCAAAACCGTACGAGAAGCAGGAATTCAGACTGCCTTAATTGTGCTGACGAGTCAAGGCGATGAGCAAATTGCTGTTGAACTTATGAAGGCGGGTGCTTCAGACTACCTCTCTAAAGGGAAACTGGCCCCAGAGAGCTTGTCTCGCAGTCTTCGTAATGCAATTCGCCTGTGTCGAGCAGAAATCCAGGCAGCAGCGGCCAACCAAAAATTGCGAGAAAGTGAAGCCCGCTTTCGATCTCTGGTGCAAAACTCCTCTGACATCATTACCATTTTGGAAACCGATGGCACGCTCCGTTACGTCAGCCCCTCGATCGAGCGAATTCTAGGCTACCAACCCGAAACTTTAATGGGTCAATCACCCTTTAGCTACACTCACCCCGTTGAAGCTGCTGATTTAAAGACCACTTTTGCTAAGATTTTGACCCAGCCAGGAATTGCCCCTCCCCTAGAACTTCGGGTTCGACATGCGGCAGGACATTGGGTTGATTTAGAAGTAGTGGTTAATAACCTGCTCCAAGATCCAGGGGTGAGGGGAGTGATTCTCAACTCTCGCGATATCACCGAGCGTAAGCAGCTAGAGCAGGCGTTACGAGCGAGCGAAGGGCGATTTAGACGCTTAGCTGAAGCCGATATGATTGGCGTGATCACGGCCACACTCACGGGCCAGATCACCGATGCCAATGCAGCTTTTCTGGAGATGGTGGGCTACACGCGCGAAGACTTGCTAGCAGGTCGCTTAGATTGGGCGCAAATGACCCCACCGGAATATGTCGCAATTGATGAGTGGGCGATCGCGCAGTTGCAAACTGTAGGGGTTTGCTCGCCTTGGGAAAAAAAGTATATTCGTCAAGATGGCAGTTGTGTCTCCGTACTAATAGGGGCAGCTTTACTAGAGTCAGGGCAGGAGACCATCTGCTTTGTCTTGGATATCACTCAGGCTAAGCAGGCTGAAATTGAACGAGAACAACTGCTGCAACAACTAGAAACCGAGCGAGGCCGTTTGGAAGCAGTGCTCAGACAGATGCCCGCAGGTGTGATCATTGCCGAGGCTCCATCGGGCAAGTTAGTGCTGGGCAACGAGCAAGTCGAGCAAATCTGGCATCACGCGTTTCTGCCCTCTACCGAAATTGAACAATATCGAGAGTATTGCGGCTTTCATGCGGATGGCCGACTCTATGAACCGCAGGATTGGCCCTTAGCTCGCGCCATTAATCATGGGGAAGTTGTTGCTGACGAAGAAGTGCGGATTTGGCGAGGCGACCAAACCTGGGGAGTCATGCGGGTAAGTTCTAGCCCGATTCGCGATCGCGATGGCAATATTGTGGCTGGTGTCGTCATCTTCTACGATGTTACCGAGCGTCAGCAAGCAGAAGCCAGATTGCGCCAGCAGTTTGAGCAATTACAGGCGATTTATCAGATTACGGATGCAGTCAGCCGAGCTGGGGCGATCGAAGAAATTTACGAAGCGGCTCTGAATGGATTTCAACAAGCCCTCGCAGCCGATCGCGCCTCTGTCCTAGTAGCTGACCCGGACGGCGTTATGCGCTTCAAGGCTTGGCGACAGTTATCGGACACCTATCGACAGGCGACCGAAGGCCATTCTCTTTGGTCTCTAGATGCCAAAAATCCTCAGCCCATCTGGATTTCTAATGTAGAGACGGAGCTGAGCGAAGACCCCTTACGGTCGGTGATTTTGCAAGAAGGCATCCGCGCTTTAGGATTGATTCCGCTGATCGCTCAGGGACAGTTGTTGGGCAAATTTATGCTCTACTATGACACGCCCCATATCTTCACTGAAGATGAGATGCAACTCGCTCAAACCATCACCAACCACGTTGCTTTCGTCAAAGAACGCAAACGCAGAGAAGCTAAGATCATGCAGCTCAACCGCGACTTGCAGCGTCGGGTGGATGAATTGCAAACCTTATTTGACGTGATTCCCATTGGCATCGGTATTGCAGACGAGCCTAGCTGTGAGCAGATTCGGGTGAATCCTTACTTTGCCAAGTTGCTCGCCATGCCGCTGGATGGTAAGGCTTCTTTAAAGGGGTCGATAGAAGCAAGATCAACTCACTTTAGAATTTTGCAGGATGGCAAAGAATCTCCCACTCCTGAGTTGCCCTTACGTCATGCTGCTGCCACAGGTGCAGAAGTTTTAGAGACAGAAATTGACGTGATTCATAATAATGGTCACGTGATTAAGTTGTTGGAATATGCTGCCCCTCTGTTTGATGAGCAAGGGAGGGTTAGAGGTTGTGTGGGAGCCTTTCTCAACATTACGGAACGCAAGCAAGCTGAAGAGTCGCAACGGTTTTTAGCGGAGGCAGGTACCCTACTCGCAGCTTCCTTAGACTATCAAACCACCTTAGAAAACTTAGCTCAATTAATGGTGCCCTCTCTGGCTGACTGGTGTGTGGTGGATGTAGTTGAGGCAGACCAAACCTTAAGGCGCGTGGCGATCGCTCATGCTAACCCAGAGAAGTTGCAGTGGGCTGAGGAGTTAGATCGGCGCTATCCTCCTGATCCCAATGCCCCTAGAGGGACACCTAACGTAGTTCGTACCGGGCAGTCGGAGTTTTATCCAGAAATTGATCAGGCGTTTTTGGGGGCGATCGCCCAAGACTCAGAGCATCTAGAAATGCTGAAACAGATTGGCTTTAGCTCGGCGATGTTAGTGCCCTTGGTTGCGCGGGGTCGTACCTTGGGAGTCATTTCCATAATCAGTGCTGAATCGGGTCGCCACTACACCCGCTCCGATCTAGCGTTTGTTGAGGATCTGGCTCATCGGGCAGCGCTAGCGGCAGACAATGCTCGTTTGTATCGAGAAGCCCAAGAGGTAGGAGAAAATCTGCGGCAGGCAATTTTGATCTTGGGTGAGCAACAACAGCAGTTGCGTACCTTGCAACGGTTAACAAATTTATTGAACCAACGATTAGCCGACTTGCCAGGACTGTTGCAGACGATGGTGCGATCGGTGTGTGGAGCCATTCCAGGGGCAGAATTTGGTCTCATCGCCTTACGAAATACCCAACGAAATCTACTAGAGCTGACGGCCAAAGTGGGCGTTGGTATGGAAAAACTGCACTTGGATGGCTCCTACATTCGGAATGGGTTTTTGGGACAAGTGTTTTTGACGGGAGAATCCCTGCTTTTGCAAGGCGAGTCATTGCAAGAGTATGGCTCTGAGGAGATGCCTGCTTCCATTTATGCAGTGGCGATTGAATCAGCCCAGGCAGGGCGTTTGGGAGTGCTAGCGATCGGTAATTGGCAAGATCCTCAAGCCTTTGATGACGAAGATCAACGGCTGCTAGTGGCGTTTGGAGAGCAAGCGGCGATCGCGATCAATAATGCCCGCTTGATCAATGTGCTGGAGGAGCGAGAAGAGCGCTTAGCGGTGCAAAATGACATTTTGGCGCGACAGAATACAGAGCTAGAACGGCAACGCCAACAGATTCAACTGCAAAACCTCCAACTTCTAGAAGCGGCTCAGCTCAAGTCTCAGTTTCTAGCCACCATGTCCCATGAGCTGCGGACTCCCATGAATGCCATCATTGGCTTCTCACAATTGCTCCTACGCCAGCCTCAGAGCAGCCTCAATCCGCAGCAGCGAGATATGGTGGGGCGGGTGCTCAACAATGGCAAGAACTTGTTGGCGCTGATTAACGATATTCTTGATCTCTCTAAGATTGAGGTGGGTCGTCTAGAGTTGAAACCAGAAGAAATTAATTTAGAGCACTTGGTCAAAGCCACGACTGAAGAGTTGCGATCGCTGGCTGAGCAAAAGAATTTGGATTTGTCCGTCAGCACCAACTTGGTAAACCCTTGCATCATCAATGACACGATGCGGTTACGCCAAGTTTTGGTTAATTTGTTGTCTAATGCAATTAAATTTACCGATTTCGGTCGTGTCAGTGTTAAGGCTTGGGAAGTTTCGCCTAGTTGTGTCGCGATCGCGGTGCAAGACACCGGAATTGGTATTGCTCAATCAGATTTGCAACACATTTTTGAAGAGTTTCGCCAGGTAGATCAAACTACCACTCGTAAACATGGTGGCACAGGTTTAGGGCTGGCTATTACAGATTGGTTGGTGCAGATGATGGATGGTTCTATTACCGTTGAAAGCACATTGGGCCAGGGCTCAACTTTTCGGGTGGAATTACCCCGTCACCTAGACTCACCCCGCTAAATCTCCTAACTTTGACGAGATACCACATGGTTGTTTAGGTGTAATTGCACCGTGACTATTGTCCCTCGGTCAGTATCACTTTCTACGAAAATTTGACCACCATGTAAGTCTAAGCATCTTTTAACCATAGTGAGCCCTAAACCTGTACCAGGAATATTACCCACATTGTCAGCTCGCTGAAACGGCTCAAAAAGATAATTTTTCGCTTCTGCTGGAATGCCAATTCCTGTATCTTTAACTTGAAAAATTACTGTATTATCAGAACAAATTAGCTCAAAATTAATATCATTACCCTCAGGCGAGTATTTAATTGCATTTGAAAGAAGATTAGTTAAAACATGCCTTAATAGTTTTTTGTCTAAACAAGCTTGATCGCAGTTACCCTGCGGGTTGAAAATAATTCGATGCTTTAGACCTGCATTAAACTGCATTTCTTCTACAACAATGCTGCAAAATTCCTCCAGGTCTAAGGGGGCTGGATCAAATCTGAGATTGCCTCCCTCGACTCGGCCAATGGCTAAAACATCGCCGAGTAATTGATCCATCGCTCGAATTGAGTTTTGAATCATATATAAGTATTCACGCCTTCGCTCTTCAGGCAGGTCATGTTTCTCTTGTTCAAGTAGTTGTGCCGCAGACAAGATAGAAGTCATCGGATTGCGAAACTCATGTGCCGCCATCGACCAAAAGCGAGATTTGAGTTCACTCAGTTCTTTCTCTTTTTCCAATGCCACCCGAATTGCTTCCTCGGACAAACGTCTCCGTAAAGCAACTTCAATCGCAACGTGTAAATCTCTAGCATCAAACGGTTTGAGAATATAACCAAATGGCTCTGTGGCTTTGGCCCGCTGCAAAGTTGCCTCATCTGCATAAGCAGTGAGATAAATTACAGGGATATCAAAATCAGCTCGAATTTGTTCTGCGGTTTCGATGCCATCTAACTTACCTTTGAGTTGAATATCCATCAACACCAAATCGGGTCGAATTTCTGCCGTTTTTTTAATCGCTTCTTCGCCAGAAGCAACCGTCACAGGCACCACATAGCCTAACTTTTTTAGTCTTTTCTCAATATCTCTAGCGACAATTCTTTCGTCTTCAACCACTAGAATTTTTTCATTGGCCATTTTTCTCGATCCTTCCAATATTGCCTATTTCTGAAAATGTAATGATAAAAGCGGTACTATTGCTTCGGTCGAGCTCAATCGTGCCGTCTAACTGTTCTGTAAAAATGCAAACTAGCTCTAAACCCAATGATTCGGTATTGCGGAAATCAATATCTTCTGGAAAGCCAATGCCATTATCTCGAACAGTTAAAGTAAATTGATTGTCCTCATTTGAGGTAATACTAATCCGAATTTCATTCTCTTGATTTGAGCCTGAAAAAGCATGTTTTAGAGAATTTGAAACTAATTCATTAATAATTAGGCCGCAAGGAATTGCAGTATCAATATTTAGCCAAACTCCTACAGCATTAGTGCTTAAGGTGACACTTGAGGCAAAGGCGACGTAGGAACGAATTAAATTATCTGTTAGATCATGAATGTATTCATCGAAATTTATTTTTAATAAGTTGCTGGACTGGTAAAGCTTTTCGTGGATAAGCGCCATTGAGCGAATGCGGTTTTGGCTATCGTTGAACAAAGCCAAGATTTTGTCGTCTTTTACATAATCAGATTGCAGTCTCAAGACACTAGAGATGACTTGCAAATTGTTTTTGACTCGATGGTGAATTTCTTTCAGTAGCACCTCTTTTTCTTTCAAGGATAGCTTTAGCTGCTCCTCTGCTCGCTTGCGCTCAGCAAGTTCATTCTGGACTTGGTGATAAAGCTCAGATTGTTGGATGGCGATCGCCATATGGGTCGCTAGTTGCTTGAGTAACTCAACTTCAAACTGCCGCCAGCGCCTGGGTCCGACGCAATGATAGGCACACAACAACCCCCACAAATGCTCACCTTGTAGGATCGGTACCACGAGGCTAGCGCGGATGTCATACAGAACTAAAATATCGATATGGCATTGAGTTAAACCCGCTGTGTAGATGTCCTCTGTGACTTGAATTCGGCCTCTTTTGTAGGCTTGGGCATAATTTTGACCAAAGCAGGTATCTTGAATGCTGCTGTTAACGGCAGGTCTCCAACCCTCTGCCACCGATTCGACGATGACTGTGCCGCTGTAGTCTGGATTGAACCGGTACATAATCACTCGATCCGTCTGCAAAAAGCGTCGAACTTCATTAACGGCAGTCTGAAGAATTTCATTTAAGTTAAGAGACTCTCGAATATGGAGCGCCATCGCCGTCAGGATTTGGCTGCACTGTAACTGTTCTAGTAACTCGGCTGGGTTTTCTAAGAGCTGTGTTTCTAGGTCAGTATGACAATTTTGGGTTCGTTGGTTTTTTTCAACTTCAAAGTGCTCAATCGATTGCTGGAGCTGTTCTACAGCGCTGCGTATTTCATCGAGATCTAAGCTGTATAAGAAGCTGGTCGGAGAAATAATGCTCAATAATGCTCCAGCTTCATCAGATATGCCCAGCCGTTGCACCCGCTGTTGTTGCATTTCCCAATAGGCTAACAACACAGACTCCGAGGCAGGAAAGCAGGGTAGGGATGCGCTCATGACCGCCTGAGTTGGTATCTGGATTAAATCTAGTTCTAGCGCCCAAAGCTGGATAATATGCCGTTCTAGAATGATGCCTACGGGTGCCTGTATGCCAGGATTAGGAGTTTCTGCTGTCAAGACCACATAATCAACTCGCTGCTCACCCATGAGATGGGCTAACTCTAGCAATGTCGTGCTCGCAGGGGCCTGAACGACCGGAGGCGCTGCCAGCTCTCCTAGCGGCTTAGATTTTAGCAATTCATCTAGCTGTAATACATTCCGAATACTGGCAGGTGTGACTAGCCCAACCCATTGACCTTGCGAGTCTACGACGGGTAGATGCTGAATTTGATGTTGCCGTAGGAGTGTTAGGGCAGTAAAAACATCTTGATGCTCAGTCTGAGTCAGAGCGATCGCAGGCTGCTGCATCACCTCAGAAATTTTGACCTCTGCTAAGTTTCGACTTGAGGCGATCGCCTGGATAGCCTCTCGCTCAGAAAACACGCCGAGTAACTGTGAGCCCTCGACCACCAAAATGGCACTGGCGCGGGCTTCGCCCATTAAAACAGTGTTGCGCGATAGCTCCAATGCTGGCAGTACGCAGCTGCTTTGGGCTTTGCTCATCATGGCGATCGCCTCTACCACTGAGGTGTCAGGGGGCACGGTTAAAGGACGCCGATCGATCGCAGCCTCTAGCGTGAGTGGAAAGGTTAACGGATCTTGTGCTTGCATAGTTAAGCAGTGAGTGATTGCAGGCTAGCTATCGAGGGCTGTCGTCACGACCCGTTATTCTTTTGGTCAGGTGGGTAGAGGTTTTCCTTACAGTACCTTGTCTGAAAAACTCGCTCAATGACCTTTTTAGAGAGAAAACTGCTCAGGCTGGATCGTCCTAATTGATGAGTTAGTCTGGTTGCCGTTCGGCCAATCGCAACTTGGCTGAGCGCGATCGCGGATTACTCTCAAGTTCGTCGGCTTGGGGCAAAATTGGCTTTTTGGTCAATATTTTGAGCAACGGTGAATCTCTCAGCCTGTGCTTCACCAGTCGATCTTCTAAGCTATGAAAACTGATCACGCCAATTCTGCCACCTAGTTTTAACCAACCTGGTGCCGTGTCAAGGAACGTTTCTAAAACCTTGAGTTCTTGGTTCACCACGATCCGCAACGCTTGAAACACTCTGGTTGCGGGGTGAATGCGGCCATAGCGGTACGAACGAGGGACACAACGAGCGATCGCTTCTGCCAATTCTGTGGTGGTTTGGAAGGGGCGTTTCTCTACAATATTGCGGGCAATCCGGCGCGAGAGCCGTTCTTCGCCATAGTTATAGAAGATATTTGCCAGTTCAACTTCATCCCAGAAGTTAATCACCTCTGCGGCGGTGAGGTCTTGGCGTTGATCCATCCGCATATCGAGGTTGGCCTCGTGACGAAAGCTGAACCCCCGGTCGGGAATATCAAACTGGGCTGAACTCACGCCTAAATCGGCAATGATGCCATCAAATCGTAGGCTTCCAGGGTCGTAAGTAGCGAAGTTGCGGTGGCAGAACTGGACGCGATCGCCAAACTCAGCCAAATTTGCTTGCGCGGCGGCGATCGCTTGTTCGTCTTGATCCAAGGCTGTGACTCGGACATCTGACGCAGCTTCTAGAATTAAACGGCTGTGCCCACCGCCACCCACCGTCACATCTAAATACTGGCCGCCCGCCCGGACTTCCAAGCCTGCGATTAACTCTCGGCTCAACACTGAGACATGGACGAAAGCGGGTGTGTCAGAGTTGAGTAGTTCTTGGGAGTCCGTGGTCATGCCGATTCCTTATCGTCGTTGATAAATCGCTGTGGGCGCTACTTGGTGTAATTTCTTTTCTAAATTTTGGTGGTGTTGTTCAGCAGTGTGATGTAGGTTCGCCCCGGAAATTCCAGACCGTTGGCAAGCTGATCCATGAATTTTTGATCGGCTAGCTCGGTGCTTGTCTCCCAAACTTTAAACTGGCGTCTCACCGCTAGTACATAGAAAGCGTCTTCCGGAAAGTATTGCACCACTTTCCGCACCAAGTATGCCTCTTTCAATTGATCATACCGAGCTAACTGCGTTACCAGAGATTGAATTGTCTCTGCTGAGTAATCATGGGCTTGAAATTCGTCGCTGGCTTGTACGGAAGAACGCTCTCGTCTCGCCAACATCAGGGTCTCGTAGTGCTGTTCCGCCCGTTTCTGATAAATCTGAGCTTGCTCCGCTTGCCCTTGCTGAGACAAAAAATTCAAAATCAGTTCGTATCCCGATGAGGCCCAGTCAAACCGAGCCGCGATCGCCTTTTCGATGTGTTCAATTCCGCTGGCATCTTGCTGCTCCAACAACGCTTGTCCCAGAGTGTAATGCGCTGCGACATACCCAGTGTCCATTGACAGCACTGCTTGTAACAGAGGAATTGCGGCGGCTGAGCCTCAGACTTCTAAAGTTAATGTGGCTCGATCCCAAGCTTCCTCTACGGTTAAGGGCTGGCTTTAGGCTTTGGTTTCTAGACCTTGCAACCGTTTTGGTTAAGTAGAAGACGTTTTGGTAGGGAGTTTCAAGGTCAGGGTCGTCGGGTTATCAATTTCGGCAATCTCTTATTATTGCTATGTGGAGTTATGCCAAAATTTCTTGAGCTGAGCGAAATGCTATGGGGTGGTTTTGGGCGTTATCAATCTTTTTTGTAGTTCTGATAGCTGGTTCATTCTGGTCTGGCTATCTGACAGAAGAACAAATGCTAGGACGCGAAGCCGCCCGTAGAAATTCCCGCGATGCAATTACTTTGTTTTTATTTTTCCTTCTGCCTGGATTCGCCCTTATCTATGTAGTTCAACTGCTTGGAAGTTATGGTTGGGTAACCTTCCACATCTTATACGCTGTTGCGATTAGTGCATGGTGGATTAGCTGGTTTTTTAGAAAGCAAAAAGCTGGTTTTTTACTGGCAGATGCCGGAAGAAGTCCACAGAGCAAATTTCTATTCTGGCTTGGCTTGATTGAGGTTGCATTTTTAGTTTTTGTGACATGGTTATTTTTGAGGCCAGCTCTAAATGAAACTCCGGAATATGTTAGCCTGGAAGCGCTCTCTAGACTCGTATATTGGTGGTCGATTGTTAGCTTTTGTTTGGCTCTAGGCTTAAACAAACTTGAGTTTAGAGAGAACGGTATTTGTTACATGTATTCGCTCATGAGATGGCAAAGAATAAATTCGTATACTTGGGAAACAGATAAATCAAATGTGTTGACGATCCGATTTAAACCACGCTTTCCTCTATTGCCAAACTTTACGAGCTTAGCCATTCCTGTAAAACATAAAGAGATGGTAAGCCGTATTTTAGCTGAGCAATTACCAGGCAAGAGGTTATAGTTCTGTTGTGTCAGTTAATACGAAATGGCTCGCACATTTTGTGAAGTGAAAGGCTACACTTAATGAGCTATTAGGAAGCAAAGCAACAGTAGTTCTCCTGATTGCTACAACAGTTCTAGGGTGAACGATGATGCGGAGTCGGTTTTTCTGGGTTGGGTTTGTACTGGTAATGGGAAGTCTCTCCGGTTGCACCTGGGTAGAGGCCATCTTGAAGCCTTGTAGCAGCCTTACAGAAAGGTCTAAGATTCAGCAGGTTCTGAACGAACAGGCAAGTATGGTTAGGAAAATTGAGAGTGTTCATCCTGGACACGTTCAGGTCATGGTTCAAGATATTGAGCGCTGTCCGGGAAAGGCAATGCTTGAGATTGGGCATGCTACGGAGAAAGACCGCCAAAAGATTGAGCGGATGGTGGGTCAGCAGTTTTATGGTCTTTCCTATCGCATGATCAACTGGTAAAGCAGGGCCGAAACTGTATAGAACCCATCTGACACTTTACGGGTTTGAATTAAGGTGCTGGCAGCTCTCTAACCCAGCAACTATTCCTGAGTCCAGCAGTCTTACAGATGAAGAATGGGCAATTCTTGAACCCCTTTGGCTCTACAAACAGTGGCGAGCCGCAGGAGTGAGCGAAACAACGCTCAAATGCTTGGATGGAGCGTTGTAAAAGCTTAGTAAAAAACTTTGAGAGAACTTTATCTCATGCCATCATGAAGCTCAATCTCTGCTTTGGCAGGCTAATGCTCAAGCGCCTTGCAGCCTCGCCTTGAGATCTCAAATGGGTTCTATATGCGGGCGATCGCTTTTCTAGGCGTATTTGAAGGTTTGTGGATGGGCGATCGCCTAGACCATCAATTCTTGTCGATAGCTGTAGTTCGCAAAATCAATCTAGCGCTGGCTCATGTACAGCCACCTTTGGGAACCGCGACTCTCTATAATTAATTAAGAAAATGCAATAAATTTAGTGCATACCAGACCGTGCCCATCCGCCACCCTTAGTGATGAGTTCTGGCTACGATTCCGAGATGGATCGTTTCAACTTGCCACTAACCACTGACCACTGATAGGTGCGGTTGCCGAAACGACGTAAAGGGGAGACTGCTCACCGATGGCAAAAATTGAAACCCGCACAGAACCCATGGTTTTGAACATGGGGCCTCACCATCCATCCATGCATGGTGTGTTGAGGTTGGTTGTTACCCTGGACGGGGAAGATGTGGTGGACTGCGAGCCAGTGATTGGCTACTTGCACCGTGGCATGGAAAAAATTGCTGAGAATCGCACCAACATCATGTATGTTCCTTACGTGAGCCGTTGGGATTATGCAGCGGGGATGTTTAACGAAGCAGTGACGGTGAATGCACCCGAAAAGCTGGCAGATATTCCTGTGCCCAAGCGAGCCAGCTACATCCGCGTGATCATGCTGGAGCTGAACCGCATTGCTAACCACTTGCTGTGGCTTGGCCCATTCCTGGCTGACGTGGGTGCACAAACTCCCTTCTTCTATATCTTCCGTGAACGGGAACTGATTTATGACCTGTGGGAAGCTGCAACTGGCTACCGCATGGTCAACAACAACTACTTCCGCATTGGGGGAGTCGCCGCTGACTTGCCCTACGGTTGGGTAGACAAATGCGAAGACTTCTGCGATTACTTCCTGCCCAAAGTGGATGAGTACGAGCGTCTGATCACTGACAACCCCATTTTCCGCCGTCGGGTTGAAGGGCTAGGCACCATTAGCCGCCAAGAAGCAATTAACTGGGGTCTCTCTGGCCCGATGTTGCGGGCTTCTGGTGTGAAGTGGGATTTGCGTAAGGTCGATCATTACGAGTGCTACGACGACTTTGACTGGGACGTGCAGTGGGAAACCGCAGGCGATTGCTTTGCCCGTTACGTCGTGCGAATCCGTGAGATGCGCGAATCGGTCAAGATTATTCGTCAGGCGATCGCGGGATTACCAGGTGGCCCTTACGAGAACCTAGAAGCCAAGCGGATGTCTGCGGGTCCGAAGTCAGAATGGAATGAGTTTGACTACCAATTTATTGGTAAGAAGATTGCTCCCACCTTCAAGATCCCCAGTGGTGAACACTATGTCCGAGTAGAAAGTGGCAAAGGAGAACTTGGTATCTACATTGTCGGGGATGATACTGTCTTCCCTTGGCGTTGGAAGATCCGGGCTGCTGACTTCAACAACCTGCAAATCCTGCCGCATATTGTCCGTGGCGTAAAGGTTGCGGATATTGTGGCAATTCTCGGTAGCATCGACATCATTATGGGTTCAGTCGATCGCTAACTTTTTAGCTACTCATTAGTTTCTACGCTGTAATCCAGCGATCGCATGGGGTGGGTGAAAAACCTGCTCCATTTTTTTGTGACTTTTCAGGTGGCTAGTTCAAGTCAGAGTTCAGTAATATCCCATAGGTTCACCTTTTGGGCAGCATCGACATCATTATGGGTTCAGTCGATCGTTAATTCATCAGGCTCACTGCATCAGAAAATGTTGGTGTTCCTATGATGGCTTTCAGGGGAGTTTTTTAGCTTAGTCTTAGAAACTCTCCCAATCTTAGGAAAATGACATTTTCGTAGCAGAGGCAGTCATGAATTCAATTGGACACCGTTTAGAGCAGTACACCATCAAGCGCCCTCAAGAAGTTTTGATCGTACAGGCTGAGATTGAGGGAGAACCAGACGAAATTACGATTTTTAAGGGTTTCTCTAGTTCTCTCATGCGCCCTACCGCGTTTGATCCCGAAGTGCCGATCTTGCCACAGGGAGCTAAAGTGATTGCGATCGATCGCCTGAAAAGCCCTTATACTCCGCAATCTCCGGTTTACTTAGAGCAAGGACTGACTTGGGATCAGATGCAGATTTTACTAGACCAGGTAGGCGTTTAAGCTGCTGTTTGCCACAAGATTAAGGGCTAATACAACGAATTCCACAAAGCGGTCGATTACCCTATCTAGGGTGGCAGTAAGGTTCAAGCTCTACTGTTTGACTAAAAAGTATTTTTCTCCGGAAACGCACCGGGCAGCGCGTTACTTAAACTTATAAACCGGATACTTTAAAAATCCTGCAAATTCATAGCTGGACTGTGCACTTTATCCTCTTAGGCAGTAGAGCAGCCTACAGGGGAAAGTGCTATTCTCCACTGTGAGTGTGTTGTGAGTGGAGTGCTTCAATTTATGGTCACATCCCCTGCCCGGACGCAACGTCCTAGCTTAGCTTCGATTTCGATTTCAACCGTACAGTCTGCCCCTTCTAAGCCCTCAATTTCAGAACAATCGCTGCACCTGAACTTACCAGCCACTCCTCTGTTTGGTACTGATGGGATTCGAGGCCATGCAGGCGATTTGCTGAGTGCCCCTCTAGCGCTACAAGTGGGGTTTTGGGCGGGTCGTGTATTGCAATCTCAGACGACTACCTCAGGCCCAATCATTTTGGGCCAAGATTCCAGAAATTCCAGTGATATGTTAGCCATGGCGCTCTCTGCTGGCTTAACCGCTGCTGGTCTAGAAGTTTGGAATTTAGGGCTATGTCCCACTCCCAGCGTCGCCTATCTTGCCCAAACGACAGGCGCGCTGGGTGGTGTCATGATTTCAGCCAGCCATAATCCCCCGGAAGATAACGGCATCAAGTTTTTTGGTTCCAATGGAGCCAAGCTGTCCCTAGCAGTCCAAGCTCAAATTGAAGCGGCGATCCGGGGCAATGTCGCAGATGTGAAGCCACAAATTCAGGGTGGCGATCGCTGGGGTCATCATTACCATCGGCCTGAATTGTTGAGCGAGTATGTGGAGTCGCTGCACAAGCCGCTGCTTCCTACAATGAATTTGCAAGGCATGCGGATTGTCTTAGATCTCGCTTGGGGTGCAGCAGCCAACTTGGCCCCTATGGTGTTTACGGCAATGGGTGCCGAAGTGATTTGCCTGCATGATCAGCCTGACGGCGATCGCATTAATGTCAACTGTGGCTCCACTCATCTCGACCCTCTACGACTTGCCGTGAAGCAACATAATGCTGATATTGGCTTTGCCTTTGACGGAGATGCCGACCGAGTGCTGGCGGTAGATGCTCAAGGCCGCATCGTAGATGGTGACTATATTTTGTATTTCTGGGGCCAAACCTTACGTCAAGCGCAAGCATTACCCGGCGATACGATCGTTTCAACGGTGATGGCAAACTTGGGCTTCGAGCGAGCTTGGGAAAAACAAGGCGGTAAACTGCTACGCACTGCGGTGGGTGATCAATATGTCCACGCCGAAATGCTGCGCCAAGGGGCCATGTTAGGCGGTGAACAATCAGGCCACATTCTCTGTCGGCACTATAGTGTCAGCGGTGATGGTTTACTCACTGCCTTACACCTGGCAGCTTTAGTTCGGCGAGCAGGCACTTCCTTAACAGACCTGGTGGATCAAAGCTTCCAAACCTATCCCCAGTTGTTAAAGAATGTGAGAGTAGAAGACCGCGATCGCCGTTTGAACTGGCAAAACTGTGATGGTTTACAAAGCGCGATCGCCCAAGCCGAAACCCAGATGGGAAACCAAGGCCGAATTTTAGTTCGAGCCTCTGGAACCGAACCTGTGATTCGAGTCATGGTAGAAGCCGCTAGTGCCGAATTGGCAACTTACTGGGCAGACAATCTAGTTTTAGCCGTACAAGAGCATTTGCATTAGCACTACTCAGTATTTGGTTTTTCGGAAGCACTAGTAGCGGCTCGATAGTTTGCTAAGAAATAGAGGGTGGTTGAAGGCAGCGAAAGCTACTACAGCAACCCTCTATTTCTTTGAGCGACTAACTCTAGACTTGACAAAATATTTTTTACATGTAGCTATTACATCGATGTTAAGTTTTTCTGAGGGTAGCTGGTCAGGTTCTTTAAAGCCTTCTTAAAGCCAAGCAAAACAGTCGCCGAAACGGAATCCCAGATGTCACAATTATTAGGCTCCTGTCTCCGCTACTGATCCTGATAACCTAGCTGTTTCTCAACTCTATTTGGTGTTTACTTAGAAAAAATCCACGCAATTGGTACAACACTCCAAATTGTTCCTGAAACTGCCGCTAGTTTCTCCTGATAGAAGGTGCCCTAATTGGTTGACCATAATTGGTTATGGCTCCAAGTCGAGATTAAGGACAGGATCAGCCTCATAGTTTTGCTATGCCCAAATCAAAACTGAAGTCAAAGCAAAAGATTCTAAATGACGAAACACCGCCGCTAAGTATGAAGGAGCGGCTGGCTCAGAAGCGAAAAGCAGCTCAAGCTCGCAAAGAACTGGTTAATTACACTATTTTCGCCCTGTTAATCTGTGCAGTTGCGGGCCTGTGCGTCGGCATCATTAATGGAGATCCAAAGCCCGGTATTGGCGTGACCGCAGGGCTGCTCTGCCTCAGCCTTTCATTCAGGTATCCCCGTGAGGCAATGTGGGGTCTTCTCATCTACCTACCCTTCGGTGGAACTGTTACATACGCAATTGGTAATAGCCCACTGCTCCAACTAGCCAAGGATGCGTTCTTTATTCCGGCACTGATTGGCACAATTCAGTACTGTCGGCGCGAACGCCTCCCTTTCCTGATTCCCAAACAACTCATGCCACCTTTAGGCATCTTGTTTGCCTATTGCCTATTAGTCCTGATTTTTGTCAATGGTTCTCAACAGATGGCAGCTACTGGAGCCGAGCAGCCATTTGCAATGGGAATCCTGGGCCTTAAAGTCTTGATTGGCTATGTTCCTTTAATTGTCTGTGCCTACTACTTAATTCGCGACAAAAAAGACCTCCACTTTCTTATCCGTCTGCATGTTGTGCTGATTTTGGCATGCTGTGGTCTGGCTTTCATGCAATATACTTTCCTGAAAACAGGTCGCTGTGCAGGAACTGTAGCGACAGGAGCAGGGCTATTTCGGGCTTCTCTAGAGGCAAGATGTTTGGTGGGTGGCTCTCTACTCTATAGCCCTGAGCAAGGCCAAATTCGTTTACCTGGCACCTTTGTGGCTCCCTGGCAGTGGGGGTGGTTTCTCATTTCTAGTGGTTTTATCAGTTTTGCTGCTGCTTTTAGCGATCCCTCGTTTTTGTGGCGGAATGCTGGCCTGTCTGCAATGGCCGCTACCTTTATTATGTCTACTCTTTCAGGGCAAAGAATTGCTTTGGCCCTCGTGCCAGCCACTACGGTGATCCTGCTGATTTTGACGGGACAAGTGGCGAACCTCAAACGTTTTATCCCTGTAGGGATTGGGTTGGGTTTGCTTCTGAGTATTGCCATGGCTGCCAATCCAGCAGTGGTGCAAGAGCGGATCGAAAGTTTCCAAAGCCGCTGGGATGCTTCACCACCTCAGGACTTTATCATCCAGCAGTTTGAGTTTGTAGCGAATCGAGCAGGCTTTTTAGGTAAGGGGTTAGGGAGGGCGACCAATGCGGCTCGTGCTTTAGGCAATGCGGAGCTGATTGAGACGTACTACCCAAAGGTGATGTATGAAATTGGGCCGTTAGGAGTGCTGGCTTTCTTGGTGCTAGTTACAACTTTGACTGTGGTTACCTTTAAGGCTTATCGCTCCGTACGCGATCGCAGCTTACGAAGTTATGGTGCGAGTTTCTGGGTGTTTGTCTTATTTATCAGCTATAACACCTACTATTACCCTCTAGATGTTGATCCAGTGGCTGTTTACTACTGGTTTTTTGCAGGTGTGATTTTGAAGCTGCCAGAGTTAGATCGCCAAGAAAAGCTACTCAAAGAGGCCTCTGAGGAACTAGCTGGTAAGAAAAAGGGGAGGCGATCAAAAAAGACCAAAGTATCAACTACTTTGTAAGCGCGAAAGAGAAAACATGTTTTCCCCCTGATGTTTTGTGTCCTCTTACGGGACAGATTACGGAGATAGATCACAGAGGCAGAGCCTTCAGGAAGAACCTAAAAACCTAGTGAGTACTAAAGCTTAGATGACCTATTCAACTGAAACCGCGATAAAAAATTCAGATGTAATAGCTTGGCCTGCGATTTCGGTGATTATTCCCACCTATTGTCGTGAGGAGGCTTTGCGAGACACACTAGTTGATGTGATGGCACAGGACTACCCTAACTTTGAAGTATTGGTAGTAGACCAAACTCGCACTCATGAGCCTGCGACTGAAGCCTACCTTGATCAACTGGCAACAGCAGGCAAGATTCAGTGGTTCCGGGTGGATTGGGCGAGTCTGCCAGGGGCCCGAAACTACGCCGTGCGGCGCTCTACAGGTGACATCATTTTGTTTATCGATGATGATGTGCAACTCACGCCTGGTTTTCTGGCGACGCATGCCCGAAACTACATGGAGCAAGCAGATGTCGGAGCTGTGGCTGGGCGGGTCTTCGATCGCATGAAGCTGACTGAATCGAAGAAAAGCCGCGTCATTGAGTATTTGCCCCCCGAAGCGATGGACCCAGGGGTTGCTTGGTACCACATTGATTTGGTTCACACGATTAAACCTCAGCAAGTTCTGACGGCTAGAGGCTGTAATATGTCGTTCCGGCGGGAGTTATTTGAGCAGCATGGCCTGCACTTTGATGAGCGCTTTCGGGGCAGTGCGGTGCGAGAAGAGTCTGACTTTTGTTTGCATATTCGCCAGACGGATTACCGTATTTGGTACGACCCAGAAGCTCACCTGGTGCATTTAGGGGAAGAAACCGGAGGTTGTCACGATATCAGCACGCGATCGCTGCAATATCAGCTCACCTTCTACCACAACCACTTTCTGTTAGGGCTAAAAAACCTCACACCTATTCAATCGTTGCGCTTATTTGCCCGCCTATTCGATTGTCACGTTCTAGGTCGGCCACCTTGTCACAAGAGTGGTTCTCCCTTAAAGATTTTGAGTCGCGCTGGGTTCTATTTCTTAGGTTTTCTCAGCGCTGTTTGGACTTTGATTCAATCCCTTTGGGATGATGGTCAAACCTATACGCACTTGGATCAGAACGCTAGAGGGACGCAGGCACCAGTTTTCAACCAATCTTTAGACGAACCAGTCACAGCCATTAGCTCCTTGGAGTCTTAAGAGAAGCAACTTTGAATCTGGCTCCCCTTCCCTACTAGGGAAGCAGGGCTGTTTCATGTTACAAGAGGAAAAATTGAAATGTGGTTTAACTCCCTGCACTGCCCCCTTTTCTTGTATGCCCGTCAGGGCTTTAATCCCCCAAATTTGGGGGACTTTGAGTCTTGTTCCCCCCAAATTTGGGGGGCTAGGGGGGCCTGGTTCGGAACGCTTTCGTTGTAGGAAACAGCCCTGCTACTAGGAAGGGGGTGGGGGTTAGGTTTGATTGGTTTCAGACTAAAAGGTAAAGGCAAAGGTAGGGTTCAACAGTAAATTCTAGACAGCCATGAGAATTTTAGTAGCTAGCCATACCTATATCGTTGATCTCAATTGTGAGAAGTTGCGATCGCTGGCCCGCTTGGAGCCAGATATTGAAGTGACGATTGTCGTGCCTCAACGTTGGCGACCTGGGGGTGTGCAAAACACCATAATCGAAACTCAGCCTCGCCAGGAAGGTTCGTTTCGGATTGTTCCAGTTTCTAATTTGAGCCAGAACAATCAAGGACTGCTGTGCTTTGGGCAAGATCTGATCACGTTGCTACGCCAGTTTCGACCCCAAATCATTCAAGTAGAGCAGGGATCAAAGGCGATCGGCTATAGCCAACTAATTACGCTAAATCGTTTGCTAGGTCTGAAAGCTAAAAATTTGTTTTTTACTTGGTGGAATCTACCTTACAGCCTGAAGTTCCCTATTTCCGCCATTGAAGCTTATAACTTGCGCCATACACATGGCTTGGTGGCTGGGAATCAGGATGGCGTGGAAATCTTGCAACAGCATGGATATCAAGGGCCTGCCCGTGTGATGCCGCAATTGGGAGTGGATGAAACTTTATTTCGACCGCAACCTCAGCCAGAATTAGCGGCTCAGCTTGGTATTCAGCCGTCTGAGTTTGTGGTGGGTTTTGTGGGTCGCTTTGTGGAAGAAAAAGGCTTGTTAACCTTAGGGAAAGCCTTGGCGGGATTGCGCGATCGTCCCTGGAAATGGTTACTCTTGGGTCGAGGTCCTTTAAAGGAGACTCTCCTTAACTGGGCGCAGCAAGAAGGCTTAGCAGATCGGCTAATTTGGATTGAGAGCGTCCCGCACGATCAAGTGCAGCGGTACATCAATTTAATGAATACCCTGGTGCTACCTTCAGAAACCACCTATCAGTTCAAAACCTTGACCTCAGTGGGCTGGAAAGAGCAATTTGGCCATGTGCTGATTGAAGCAATGGCTTGCCAAGTTCCGGTGATTGGTTCGGATTCTGGAGAAATTCCTTATGTGATTGGGGATGCGGGCTTGGTCTTTCCAGAAGGAAATGCTGAAGCGTTGCAAGATTGCTTGCGGCAATTAATCGAGCAACCGGAGTTGGCAACCAACTTGGCGAAGCGAGGCTATGAACGAGTCCTTAACCAGTACACCAACCAAGCTTTGGCTAGCCAGTTATTGAGCTTTTACAAGGAGTTGCTTGCAGCGTGAACCAGCCTCTGCGGGTTTTGCAAATTGTGCCTTCCATTTCACTTGTGTACGGAGGGCCAAGCCAAATGGTGTTGGGCTTATCCGGTGCTCTAGCAGCTCAGGGTGTAGAGGTGACGATCCTCACGACAGATTCTAATGGGGATGCAGGCCAAGCTCCGTTAGAAGTGCCGCTCGATCGCTCTGTAGAACAAGATGGCTATCAAATCCGCTACTTTCGCTGCTCACCTTTCCGCCGCTACAAATTCTCTTTGGGCTTGCTGCAATGGCTTGCTAAACATGCTCACTCATTCGACTTGGCCCATATTCATGCCTTGTTTTCACCTGTGAGTACGGCGGCAGCTACGATCGCGCGATCGCAACAGTTACCCTATCTGTTGCGTCCGCTGGGAACTCTTGATCCCGCTGATCTACGCAAGAAAAAACAACTAAAGCAGATTTATGCAGCGTTGCTAGAGCGGCCTAATCTGGCTGGGGCCGCAGCAATTCACTTCACCAGTGACCAAGAAGCCAAAATCTCCGAGCGATTCGGGCTGACCACTAAAGATTTAGTCATGCCGCTGGGTGTGAGCTTACCGGAGTTGTCTGCTCACCCCGAAGCAATTCGCGCCCAGTTAGGCATTCCCAGCGATCGCCCCCTCGTTCTGTTTATGTCCCGGATTGACCCTAAGAAGGGGTTGGATCTGCTGTTGCCTGCTCTAGAAACTTTGCTAGCAGAAAAAATCGAATTTCATTTTGTCCTGGCAGGTGGAAACCCCCAAGATCCAGATTATGAAGCGGCGATTCGGAGCCAAATTCAAGCCTCCCCGCTCGCTCCCCACACTACAGTGACTGGGTTCGCCTCCGGAGAAACGAAAGCTGCATTGCTGCAAAATGCTGATTTGTTTGTGTTACCGTCCTACTACGAAAACTTTGGCATTGCGGTGGCGGAAGCGATGGCAATGGGCGCACCTGTAGTAATTTCAGACCAGGTGCATATCTGTGAGGAAGTGCGGCAGGCAGAAGCAGGCTGGGTTGGGCCTTGCGAGGTGACAGCTTTGACCCATTTGCTCAAGGATGCCTTGAAGGATAGGGCAGAACGTCAGCGTCGAGGCCAACGAGCCAAGGTCTATGCACTGCAACACTATAGCTGGCCTGCGATCGCTCAACAAATGATTCAGTCTTACCAAAAGATTTTAGCGACAACCACACGCTAGTTTTTGCTGAAATAGCTCGTTGACGGATTGCGTAGGCTTAAAAGTAACGCATCAAATCTGAAAAGCTATAACAACTGATAATCAGTAGTAGGACGGCAGTGACCTGGGTAATACGAGGTTGTGAGGAAGGGGTGAGGGCTTCCCGCACTAAAGTGGAGACGGCTGCTCCGATCGCGTAACTTAAACTCAACACTAGGTAGGGCCAGCCTTTGGTAAGGCCCCAAACTACATCGCTGGCTCCCCATACGAGTAGGAGGGCGATCGCTAACAGGAGCATCAATAATTCCACAAATTGGGGTGGGTTACTGCTACTTGCCAGTACTAAGGTGTCCCACCAAGATTGCCAGCGTCTCATCTCCTGTCCACCACTTTGATTACTACAGTTAGTTATAGGTTAGTTATGGCTTAAACCTGGTTTGAGTTAAGCGTTCCAGAACTGACCGTAGAATAGTCTAACTGTTTTAATTTGGCTACCTGCCCTGGGGTGGGAGTTTTGATGGTTTTTTTCATAGGTTCCTGGTAGAACCAAGAGCTTGGGGGCACTCGCCCCCAAACCCCCGCTGAAGGACGGCTGCGTCCTCCAGACCTCCTCCAGAAAGGTTTTTAGCTGCTTGGCGGTTAGGTCTAGTTCTATGGAGAGCGAATGATGTGGGATTGGTTTTGCAGGTAGGTTAGGGCTTCGCCTAACTCTACTTGAGGAAAATTTTGGTAGAAACGGCTGACGCTGGAGAAGTCTGGGGGGGTGGCAAGGAGGATGAGGCGATCGCTCCATTGGCGGAGCCATTCTACAAGTTCTAAGGGGGCAACTGGGGCACAAATCCAAATTTGGGCGGGTTTCTGTTGGCGCAGAGCTTGAGCCGCAACAGCGATGGTCATGCCTGTGGCGATACCGTCATCTACTAGGATGGTGATCGCTCCTTCTGGTTCGGTCTGGGGACGGATGGAGGAAAACTGAGTGAGTTGCAGTTGAGCTTTCTCTAGCGTTGCTTGCAAGGCGGCTTGATAAATTTTGGTGCGGTGAAGATGCCAAGGTTGAGGCTGAGTCCACAGAACTTCTCCTGTGGTGGCAATGGCTCCAATGGCTAGCTCCGGATCTTCGGGACGAGTGATTTTCTTGGCAATGACTACGTCAAAAGGGCAGTTTAATTTCTCGGCGATCGCAGCGGCGACTGGAATTCCACCGCGAGGTAACCCGTAAACGATGGGTTGAGCAGTGGCTAAAGGTTGCCAGTCTGGATTGGTTGCTGCTGTTAGTCGGGTAAATTCCTCGAAAACTGCCAGGGCTAGTTCTTGACCAGCTGCTTCGCGATCGCGAAATAGCGGAGAAGGTAGCATTTATCCCTCCAGCGCTCAGCAATAACGTTGCCCCTATCTTGACTGATTTAACTGGTTGGCTACAAGAGTTGGCTACAAGTGATTCACATAACGCTAAAGCTCGACATTCCATCTAGCGATAGCGCTCAAGCGTGGGGAATTGGTTCTAGAATTTATAAATCTTAGCGAATTGAGTTTGCTGACCAATTTTTTCCATCCTGATACTTTGGGTAGGAAAACTCTGATACATCTGCCGTCAAAATTCATGTCCAGCGAAGAACAAATTAGCCTTTTTGATGTTTCAGGTCTTCCCGCAGCTCCTGCACCTGCGGACTTTGACCCCGATCTGATCCCCACTAGTGCCAAAGTACCGATTCCTGCGGGTATTTACAGCTCGATGGAGCAAATGGCTGTCCATTGTAATCAATGCCAGCGCTGCGATTTAGGCGCTAGCCGTACCCATGCAGTCGTGGGACGGGGCAATTTACAAGCGCCCATCATGATTATCGGAGAAGGGCCTGGACAAAACGAAGACGAGACAGGGTTGCCTTTTGTCGGGCGGGCTGGACAACTCCTCGAAAAGATTTTGGCATCGGTCCGTTTGACTACGGATGAGGATGTTTACATTTGCAATATGGTCAAGTGCCGTCCCCCTGGCAACCGTACCCCAACTCCGGATGAGACAGAAGCTTGTCGGCCTTACCTAATGGAGCAGGTGCGGATGGTGGACCCCAAAATTATTTTGCTGACTGGAGCCACAGCGGTTCGCGGAGTGACTGGTGATAAGCGGGGTATTACTAAGATTCGCGGTCAGTGGCTAGAGTGGGAAGGTCGTCTTTGTATGCCGATTCTGCACCCTGCGTATTTGTTGCGAAATCCATCGCGAGAACCAGGAAGCCCCAAGTGGCAAATGTGGCAGGATGTCCAAGTGGTTCGGACGAAGCTTGATGAGATCCGGGGCAACTCTGTCGGCTGATTCTGGGTCCAGGCTGGCACTAAAAGTTGCCTATAAGGGCCGAATGTATCCAGCGCGGCAGTCTCGCAGCCAGGTGCGGATTGCTTGGCCTGTAATGCCTTGGCTACTGTTTTCTGGGGGCGAGGGCGGGCGAGTAGCAGGATAGGGGCCAAAGTGGGAAAACATCATGGCTAAGCGCCAACCGCTGACAGTTTGGGTCAAAAAAACCCAGTGATAACCTTGTAGCTGGACGGCTTTTCCGGCTGTGTACTGACGCTCTAGGGTTGTGAAAAAAACTTGGTGGACTCCTTCAGCATCTGGTGGAGAAGTTGGTTGGTATGCCCCAGGCCCCAAGGTCAAGGGTTCAAAATCTGGAGGGCTGGTGAGGAGTACATAGGTGGGTGAGTTCGTCGAGCGATCGCGCCGCATGAGCCGATGGTGGAATCGGTTCATATAACCAGGTAAGTCCCGCAAGAGCAAGGCCACTAGGGGCTGGAATTCGCTTGGGCAAGCTGTACGTCTAGGGAGTGTGATGGAACCTGAAGGGCGCTGTTCTACGGGGAAACTCGGAGGGGGTAAGCTTGGAGGCTCAGTAGCCGCGATCGCTCCTAGCTGAAGATTAAATCCACAGAGAATCGGGATGGCTAACTTAGCAATGCTCCATGACCGCATCTACGTTTCTCCTCACGCTACGCCCGCCAACTCATCACAAATTCGGGTAAAGGCGGCTTCTGGGTCAGGAGCAGCCGTAATCGGACGACCAATCACTAGGTAGCTAGCTCCTGCCTGTAAAGCTTCGGCTGGGGTCATGGCTCTTTTTTGATCCCCTGCTTCTGCCCAAGTCGGACGTACCCCAGGGCAGACTAAGAGAAAGTCATCACCGCACGTTTGCCGTAGTTGTTCAGCTTCTTGAGGAGAACAAACCGCTCCTGCTAAGCCGCTCTCTTGGGCTAGTAGAGCCATCTGTAAGGCATATTCTGGCAGCTCTAAAGGCACCTTTAGCTCAAAGGCTAGCATCCGAGATGAGAGGCTGGTCAGAAGAGTAACTGCAATCAATTTGGGTTCAGGGAGTTCCGCTGCGATCGCTCCTGCTTCAGCCGCCGCTTGAGATGCCTCTAGCGCTGTCTTCCCGGCTGTGGCATGGACTGTGAGCAAATCTACGCCATACTTAGCGGCGGCTCGACAAGCTCCTGCCATTGTATTGGGGATGTCGTGCAGCTTTAGGTCTAAAAAGATGCGTTTTTCTCGCTCTTTGAGGGCAGTGAGGATGACTGGGCCACTACTGACAAAAAGCTCCAAGCCCACCTTCCAGAAACTGACCTGGGGCAAGCGATCCACGAGCGCGATCGCCTCTGCCTCGGTGGGCACATCTAGGGGCACAATAATTCGTTCTGAAACTGACATGCGTCCTCACGGTACGAGACGGACAAAGTTCTTTTTACCGAGCTGTAGCACCCGTCCGTGCAACTCGTCGGCTGAGTCGAAGGTGAGGTCTGCTTGATCCAAGCGATCGCCCTCTAACCTCACAGCCCCTCCCTGAATTTGCCGCCTCGCTTCCGAGCTAGTTTTGCAGAGACCGCTGGCACTGACTAAATAGAACAGCTTAGCGGGAAACTGGATGTCTGCTAAAGAAAACTCACGAACCGCATTCCCTTGAGCGGTGCCTCCCCCAATCAAATCTAAAGCAGCTTTTTGAGCGGCAAGGGCGGCTTCTGATCCGTGGTACTGTCCCACGACATCTAGGGCTAAATGCTTCTGGCGATCGCGCGGATTTTCGGGCAGCTCGTCTAAGGAGCGATCGGTCAGCAGTTCTAAGTACTGAGGCAACAGCGCATCCGGTACTTTTTCTAGCTTCGAGTACATAGTCAGGGGGTCTTCGAGCAAGCCAATGTAGTTGCCCAAAGACTTAGACATCTTCTGCGCCCCATCAGTCCCAATCAAAATCGGCATTAACAAACCAAACTGAGGCGTTTGGCCAAAGTGGCGCTGCAAGTCCCGACCTACGGCAATATTGAATTTCTGATCGGTGCCACCTAGCTCCACATCTGATTGCACCGCTACCGAGTCGTAGCCCTGCATCAAGGGATAGAGGAATTCATGCAGATAAATCGGATTACCCCGTTCGTAACGTTCGGCAAAGCCTTCTTTGGCCAGCATTTGCCCCACCGTCATGGTTGAGAGCAAGTCCAAAATCTTCGACAAATCTAGCTTGGCAAGCCACTCCGAGTTGTAGCGAATCTCTAAGCGACCCGGTGTGTCAAAGTCGAGAATGGGTCGAACTTGATCGAAATAAGTTTGAGCGTTTTGAGCTACGTCTGCTGCCGTTAACTGTCGGCGCACCTCAGACTTGCCTGTCGGATCACCAATTTGAGCGGTGAAATCCCCGATAATCAAAACAGCGGTGTGCCCAGCATCCTGGAAGGCTCGCAGCTTTCGTATAGGAATGCTGTGCCCTAGATGAACCTCGGCTCCCGTTGGGTCGATACCAAACTTAATCCGCAGTGGCCTGTCCGCTTGGGTTAGGCGTTGAACTAAGTTTTCATCTGGGTCCTTGCTGTCAGCTCGATTCGGGAATATTTCATTCGTCCCCCGATATAGCCATGCGAGGCTAGGCTCAACGCGAGATGCTTCAAAAGAGGTCATATTTTGCAATGTGGCAACGGGGTTCGCTAAACTCACTGGTAATGAATGGCCTAGAGATACGAAAAATCTAAATTTGGGCAAACTGGTGCAGACTCAGTGCTCAGACAGTCTATATGGCAAACGCTCAACAGTCAGACTACTATATTGCCAAGATTTCAGAAATACCTGTAGCAGCTCAACCCTAATCTTGAAACTTGATTCACCCTTCTCAATCTGAAGATTGAGGCTAATCTATTCCTTATTTGCTTTGATCGTCTCACCTAAGATAGTTGAACAGATTGTTGAACCTGCTAATTCTGCGCCAAAATCTACAGGATCTATCAGATCGCAGCAGGGCGATCGCCGTAAAATTCTCCGGAAGCCCCCGCTTCGGAATGCTTGATCTTAAATAATGCCTTTTGTGTTGAGGAAGTGAAATCGCCGTGTCATCTAACACTATTGGACAGAAGCCATCGACCCACCCAGCACCTGCGTTGCACTTTGTGCAGGCAGTGGCCAAAGTTACGGGCGGAACCCTCCTAGGGATCACGATGTTATCCAGCTCTGTGCTAGCTGGAGGGTTGGTTGGTTTAGCGATTAGCTTCCGCAACCTACCCGACGTACGTGTCCTTCGTAGCTATGTTCCCACCGAAACTACCCACATCTATGACATTAAGGGCAAGCTGCTGTCCAGTATTCATGGAGAAGCGAACCGAGAAGTTGTCCCCTTAGACAAAGTTTCTCCAGAATTAAAGCGAGCTGTCATCGCAATTGAAGACAGTCACTTCTACTCACACCACGGTATCAACCCCATCGGGGTAGTGCGGGCCTTCATGGCTAACTTGGAGCAGGGCAGAACCGTTGAAGGGGGCTCTACCTTGACCATGCAGTTGGTCAAAAACCTGTTTCTATCTCCCAAACGGGCTTTTAGCCGCAAAGTGGCAGAGGGAGTGCTAGCTCTACGGCTGGAGCAGATCTTGGGCAAAGACCAGATTCTAGAAATGTACTTGAATCAGGTTTATTGGGGCCATAACACCTATGGGATTGAAACTGCCTCCGAAAGCTATTTTGGCAAGCATGCTTCTGAGCTAAACCTGGCCGAATCCGCCATGATGGCAGGGTTAATTCAGGCTCCAGAAAACTACAGTCCCTTTGTTAACTACAAGCTGGCCAAGCAGCGCCAACTGACTGTGCTACGCCGCATGCGAGATTTGCAATGGATTACTCCTCAAGAGGAAGAAGCCGCCCGTAAGCAACCGCTGAAGTTAGGACAGATTACCTCTTTCCAATCCAGCAATATGCCTTATGTAACTGAGGCTGTGGTTCAAGAATTGACCAAACGCTTTGGGCGGGATGCGGTGATCAAGGGTGGCATGCGGGTGCAGACTACGATTGACACCAAGCTTCAGCGAATTGCTGAGGACACAGTCACTCGTGGGCACTATCGTCTCTCCTACCTCGCCGATCAGATGGCGCTAGTCGCGGTTGACCCTAGGACTCACTTCGTCAAAGCGATGGTGGGTGGGGTCGATTACAAGAAGAGCCAGTACAATCGGGCAGTGCAAGCCCTGAGACAGCCAGGTTCTGCGTTCAAACCATTTGTTTACTATGCTGCCTTAGCCTCTGGCAAATATGGCCCTGACTCGACCGTTTATGACTCGCCTGTCAGCTATCCAGATGGCTACGAATACTATTCACCCCAGAACTACGATGGCACCTTTGCCGGGGCGATGAGTATCCGTCGCGCGTTGGAAATGTCACGAAATATTCCAGCAGTGAAGCTGGGCCAGGAGATTGGCCTGAATAAGGTAATTGAAATTTGTCGGACATTAGGGATTAAGAGTCCAATGGAGCCTGTGGTTTCTTTACCCCTGGGTTCGGTTGACTTGACCCCTCTAGAAATGGCGGGTTCTTATGCCACCTTTGCTAATAATGGTTGGCATTCCGAGACCACTTTTATTGCCCAAGTTACGGATAGTGGCGGCAATTTGCTGTTAGACAATACTCCTAAGCCCCAGTTGGTGCTTGATCCTTGGGCCGCAGCCTCTCTCAATAGTGTGTTGCAGGGGGTCGTTGAGCGAGGAACGGGGACAGCGGCCCGTCTAGGCCGACCTGCTGCTGGTAAGACAGGCACCACTTCTTCCGAGCGGGATATTTGGTTTGTGGGCTATGTGCCGCAGCTGTCGGTGGCAGTTTGGGTGGGAAATGACAACTATTCGCCTCTAGGTTATGGAGCAACCGGAGGAACCTTGGTGGCTCCGATCTGGCGTGATTTTATGGAGCAGGCGCTTCAGGGAGTACCTGCGCAGAGTTTCCGACCTGCTTCTGATTTTGATCGGCCTTAAGAGTTGTTTTGAGGAGTTATGGCAGTTACAGGGGGGTTGCAAATAAATAACACCCCTGTCAAGCAGGAAGAATGGTGATATCCCATTTGGGTAAAGTTTCAGACCGTTGCCAGAAGGGGAGATAGGATTCTAATTCCTCAGCCAGCAATTTGATTCCT
>JAHHIL010000055.1 GCA_019358975.1 Trichocoleus desertorum ATA4-8-CV12 | reverse complement strand
GTGGGGGCTATCAAGTCGAATCTACTCGTCTCAATCCCCAACGTTTATCCGGTTTATTTGTCCTCTTAGCCCTTGCCTATACCAGTGCGGTCATCCAAGGTCATGAAGTTCGCACTCAAGGCTTAGCTAGCTATATTTGTCGAGCCCAAGAAGGGCGAAGAATGAGGCGCAGACATAGTGATTTTTGGGTGGTTTATATGCCCAAGCCTGGTTAGATGGCATGGACTTAGCCACCGATTGGGTAGAGTCTTGGCTACAGCTTAGTGACAATAAGCGAATGTATCTTCAGCAAGGTTTACACGCTGCTTCCCGCCTCCAGTCTTTGTTCTAGCCTTCTTGTTACCCCCTGAGGTGTATCGACGATAAAATCACTGGTTTTGTAGGAACTGCCAAAGTGAATATACAGTTGTCCACTATCCTCATCCCCAATGCCACAAGGAATGTATTTCTCCTGGCAGCCTAGATCATGGTCGTTCGCTTGATGATGGCCTCTAGTTTGTCCACCTCGTGAATACTGACCAATCGCAACCGTAGCTTTACAATCAATGCTTAATCGTTTGACCGTCCCAGTATTTGAGCCTTTGTCTTTCGCTTTGATGTCGTCAAAGATGGCGTCTGTTTCTGGGAGTTTTTTTGGGGTTTCGCTTTCACCACTGGCTTTAATCGATACCCCATTCGATTGAGAATCACCGACATGGTACTAGGCGCAGGCAGTTGCTCTGAGTCAAATCCTTGCTGGCGCAATTGTTCAAGCGCTTGAACAGCGCTTAAGCGGGTGTAAGCAATCGAGGTTTCAAACGTCGGGTCTTGTTGGGCATGAGCCTCCGCTAGCTCCCGTAAAGCCGCAGCGACTTCAGGTTGCTATCTTCCCACCGTTTGGTTCCGCTCAACCCGCTTGAGCGCCCGCACAGAAGATACCATTGCGGCACTCTGCCAATCCTACTTCGACGTTGACTCTGCCCCATCCGAAGACGCGCTCCGCTAATCGAGCATTGCCGTCACAATACTTCAACGTCATCTGGGCTTGAAAGCTACGACGAGCGGCTCCACTCATTTTAGAGGCAGCCAAACGGAGATCCTCAATTTGAGAGGCATTTAGCAACTGCCCACTCGGATTCGAGCGTTCCAAATGCTTGTTCCTTGATTGCTAAAAGAACCAAGCATATTTTAGAGGCTTGGGTAAACTCTTTGCTAGAAATCTCCTTAGAACAACACTGGAATGGCACCCAATTGAAGGATGTGGACACAATGCTGAAGTGGGCACAAAGCATGACTTGCAAAGGGATTCATCCCATTGTCAAGTTAAACTCACAGCTTTATTCAAAAGGCATCTCTCTGACCAAAACGGACATGCGCAGTGTTGAAAAGAGGCTGGAACGCAATCCAGAATTACCGAAATGGGACATCCTCATTCAATCTGCTACTGGGTAAATTCATTTCCAGAAATCTCCTAAGTCTTCCACATAGTTGTCATTTCTCTCGGCTCACGATCTGCTCTGCTTTCTCATCTCGATCTACTGCCAAGTTCAGGAGGGATTTTATGCAAAAAAGAGCCTACGTAAGGCTCTTCCGAGCTTTTGGTGAAGGTGGATGCGATCGCGAACTTGAGCGACGTGGATTCTAGATTTAAGGCTACCTCAAGAACCTCGATCACCAAAAGCTGGGAAGAGCCCTACGTAATTGACATTTGATACTTGGAGTCGATAGCGGGTCATCTGATACACCACGTGATACTGAGCCTCTACCCCCAGTGTCTGAGCCAACCACCGCTGCACCGCTCCGTAGCTCTGGAATCCATGATTAGGTTCTTGTAGGCGCTTGGCTAGGGCCTCTTCCGCCCATTGCGGAATCACCCGCACTCTTCCAGGTGATTTCTTCACTTCTAGCATCGCTTCAAGCCCGCCGTCTCGGTACATCGATAGCCAGGTTTGCAGCGTGTTGCGATGTTTCCCCACCGCTTGAGCGATCGTGCCGATACTCGGTGCCTGCTCTTGCTTGAGCCAGTAGAGCACTTGCAAGCGTTCTTTGGCGGTTGGCGTAGCTGCTTGGCGCAACTGTTCTACGAGGTCATCCACATTTTCCTTCACGTCAATTGAGGTGACACCAGCCATTAGCAGAGCGGACGAAACAACTCCTCTCAGCCTAGCTTATCTGCCTTCTGTCTAATTTAAATTGGTATGAGATGACAGCAATTCTCATTATGAAATTTCTTGCAATACAGATGTCCTACTTTGAAAAACTGACACGCTGAAACACTGATTCTATCGTTTAAGAATTTTGGCAGAAATCGCGTTCAAGGCCTCTTTTATAGTACAAATGCTTCAAAATGAGAATTGCTGATGAGATGACTGGAATCCAAGCTTTAGAACGGAAAGCTGCCACCCAATCGATGCGACCTGGAAAACGAGAACGACGAGAATTTGAGTATATTCGCCACGGAACACAAACATTGATTGCCAGTTTTGATGTCGCCCAAGGTCGGGTCGTGGAAGCAACGGTGGGTGAGCGGCGGACTGAGACGGATTACCTTAACCATATTCAACAGTTGATTGCTACTGACCCGAATGCAGTTAAATGGCATCTGGTGATGGATTGCTTGAACATTCACCAATCTGCATCATTAGTGCGATTTGTCGCCCAAACAGAAGGACTTGAGATTGAATTGGGCGTCAAAGGGGAATCGGGCATTGTCAAATCGATGCAAACTCGCTCAGAGTTTTGCGCGACCAGAGCCACAAAATCGTGTTCCACTTCACCCCCAAGCATTGTTCTTGGCTTAATCAGATTGAGATGTGGTTCAGCATTTTGGTGCGTAAGTTGCTCAAACGAGCAGACTCTGCGAGTAAAGGGCAGCTCAAAAACCAGATTCTGAAATTTATCGATTACTTTAATCGCACAATGGCTAAACCATTCAAGTGGACGTATGAGGGCAAAGGATTAAAGCAATGACAAAAGGTAGCCGAACTCACGCCCTACTCTACTATGCTCCTGGGGTAAAAAGGAGGGTTGAGTTGTTTCTGCTTCTGACGAGTGTGAGTCATCACTCATCTGTGGCAAGGGGAGGGTGTAAATTATGCCATCAAATGCCTTGAGGTTCGGGTGAAGGCTGGACTGGCTATGGCGGACTTTTGGATGGAAGGGATGTATTTGGGATGGGTGTGATCGCCAAAAATTGTGATGAGTCTTCTATAGTTTGAGGTATCTCCCATCGTACTCCTCTAAAAAAGCTGCATGGTTGCTTTACCAGGGATTGCTATCCAAAGCAAAATTTACGAAAGCTCTAATTCTTTAGTGTATCGGGGCATTCGAGACGATGGGGTGGCGATCGTGGTCAAACTGCTCAAGCAAGATTACCCTTCTGCCCAAGAACTAACGCGCTACCGACAGGAATATGAAATCACCCGCTCCCTCAAGCTGGAAGGCGTGATCGAGGCATATAGTCAGCAAGACTATCAACGCACGCTTTTTATTCTCTTAGAAGACTTTGGTGGAGAGTCCTTGGAACGATGGATGCGCCAGCGCCCAGATTTCTGCCCCATGCCCTTAGCCACATTTCTGCGGCTGGCGATCGCTCTTACCAACATTCTGAACAAAATCCATGCCGCCAATATCATTCACAAAGATATTAATCCTGGAAACATCGTTCTCAATTTAGAGACTGGCGTTGTTAAAATCATTGACTTTGGGATTGCCACCCGATTTAACCGCACCAATCCCCCATTCAAAAGCCCACATGTTTTAGAGGGCACGCTTGCTTACCTGTCTCCAGAACAAACTGGGCGGATGAATCGGTTGCTCGATTACCGCACCGATTTCTATTCACTCGGGATAACGTTCTACCAATTACTGACTGGACAGTTGCCGTTTGCAACAACCGATATCCTGGAATTAGTTCACTGTCATATTGCTAAACAACCTGTTCCACCACACGAACTGAATGCAACCATTCCCAAGTCCGTTTCAGACATTGTCATGAAACTGATGGCGAAGAATGTCGAAGATCGCTACCAAAGTGCCTGGGGCATCAAAGCAGATTTAGCAAACTTGGCAGCACAATTCAAAACAACCGGGCAAATCGACACCATCCCACTCGCGCTGCACGATATTTCCGATCGGTTTCACATTCCCCAAAAACTGTATGGACGGAAAGCAGAGATTGCAACCTTGTGGGCAGCATTTGAGAGAGTAGCGGGAGTGGGAGAGTGGGAGAGTGGGAGAGTGGGATGGCAGGAGAAAATATTTCCTCATCCACCCATCCACCCATCCACCCATTCACCCATAGTCAACTAATGCTCGTCTCTGGCTACGCTGGAGTTGGGAAGTCAGCCTTGGTACAGGAACTCTACAAACCCATTACGGCAAAGCGCGGCTATTTTATCTCTGGTAAGTTTGATCAGTTTCAGCGCAATATTCCCTACAGCGCGATCGCCCAGGCTCTACAAAAATTGTTACAACAACTGCTGGGTGAACCAGAAGAACAATTGCAGCAATGGCGATCGCGTCTACTCACAGCCTTAGGCAACAACGGACAGCTCATCATTGATGTAGTTCCTGAAGTAGAACTGATTATTGGCAAGCAGCCACCCGTTCCAGAGGTGGGAGCCACGGAAGCTCAAAATCGCTTCAATCGCATCTTCCAGCAGTTCATCCGAGTATTTTGCTCAACAGAGCATCCACTCGTGGTCTTTTTTGATGACTTACAGTGGGCAGATTCAGCCACACTCAGATTAATTGAGCTAATCATGCTTGACGAGCAAACCCAATCCCTGTTTCTGATTGGAGCCTATCGCGATCATGAAGTGAGTTCATCCCATCCATTGACAGTCCTGTTGGAGCGATTTCGAAAACAAGGAGCAGTGCTTCAAGAAATCAATCTGGCACCCTTAACACTAGAGCCATTAAGCCAGTTGATCGCTGAAACGCTGCATCAAACCACTGACGCTGTGCATTCCTTAGCTGAATTGGTGTTGCGTAAAACGAAGGGAAATCCTTTTTTTGTCAACGAATTTTTGCGAATGCTGCATCGCGAAAATCTATTGACCTTTGATGCGACACGCTTAAGCTGGCAATGGAACATGGGACAGATCCAAGCCCAGAACATGACTGATAATGTGGTGGAGTTGCTACTGCTCAAGTTGCAGAAACTACCAGAGGGGACTCAGCAAATACTCCGCTTAGCTGCTTGTGTCGGGGCAGAATTTGATTTAGAGACGTTGGCGATCGTTTGCAAGCAATCTCCTCAAGCGATTTCTCTAGATTTGCTGGCAGCGATTCAAGCGGAATTGATTCAGCCTCTTTCTGAGTTAGATGAGAACTTGTTAGTTCAAGAGTATAAATTCTTGCACGATTGTGTGCAGCAAGCTGCCTATGCCTTGATTGATGAGTCACAAAAGCAAATTGTTCATCTTCAAATTGGTCGTACTCTGCTTGAAAAGACATTGCTAGAGCGCCAATCAGATCGATTATTTGAAATTGTCGATCATTTCAATCATGGAACTGAGCTTGTTACATCTCGACCCGAACGAGATGAGATTGCTAAATTGAATTTGATGGCAGGGCAGAAAGCAAAAGGGGCGGTCGCCTACAGTACAGCGCAAAACTATCTAACTACAGGAAGAGCATGGCTAACTGCTTCTAGCTGGCAAACAAACTATGATCTGACCTTAGAGTTATATCAAGAGACAACAGAAGTCGTGTACCTGTGTGGCGATTTTGAACAGGTGGAATACTGGGCAGCGATCGTTCTACAAGAAGCTAAAACGATTCTTGATAGTGTGAAAACGTACGAAGTCAAAATTCAAACTGATATTGCACAGAGCCAACCCCTAAAAGCAATCAATACGGCATTGCAAGTTTTGCATCAACTGGAAATCAATCTCCCAAAAACGCCTAGTCAATCAGATATTCACCTTGAACTAGATACAATCACCGGTCTCTTCCATGAGAAAGAGGTTGAGAGCTTGATCCATTTGCCAGAGATGACTGAACCGGACAAGCTAGCGGCGATGAGAATCCTATCAAGCATTACGATCGCCGCCTATGTTGCGGTTCCTAATTTAATGCCTCTGCTTGTGACTAAACAAGTAAGCTTATCAATTCAGTACGGTAATGCTGTTGTATCTCCCTTTGCCTATGCCACCTTTGGGTTAATCCTTTGCGGAATGATCGGAAACATTGAGGCTGGCTACCAATTTGGACAGCTTGCTCTACGGCTGTTGTCACAGCCTCGTACCAACACACTTAGAGCTAGAACATTGCTGACCGTCAATAACTTTATCATCCATTGGAAAGAACATGCTAGAGAATTATTGAAGCCATTACTGGAAGGCTATCACATTGGGCTAGAAACTGGAGATTTAGAATCTGCCGCCTACTGCGCCTATACCCACTGTTTTCAATCCTACGCCAATGGAAAAGAACTCGCAGAGGTTGAGCGCGATATGGCAATCTATGGCAAAGCAATCCATCAAATCAAACAGGAAACGGCACTAACTTGGAATCAAATCTTTCGGCAGGTCGTCGTAAACTTAATGGGACGCTCAACTAGCCCAATTCAACTCATCGGCGAATTCTACAACGAGGAGAATGAACTGCCAAAATATGAAGCAGCAAATGATGGAAGTACTATCTTTACTGTACATTTGAACAAACTTTGCCTATGCTACTTCTTTTCTGAATATGCTCAAGCCGTTAAAAATGCAACCCTAGCAGAAACTCATTTGATCCGGCTAACAGGTGCCTTCCTTCAGCCTTTGTACTATCTTTATGATTCTCTGGCAAGACTCGCAACCTATCTTGATAGCAGTACTCAAGTGCAGGAGGAAATTCTCAAGAAAGTTGCAGTTAGCCAGAAAAAAATGAGGCAATGGGCACATTATGCACCCATGAATTATTTGCATAAATATCATTTGGTTGAAGCAGAAAAAGCACGAGTCTTAGATCAGTTGCTTGAGGCAGAAGAGTTCTATGAACAAGCGATTCAAGGGGCTAGAGAGAATGCATACATCCAAGAAGAAGCGTTAGCCTATGAATTGGCTGCCAAGTTCTATCTAGGGCGAGATCGAGAAAAGATTGCTCAACTCTACATGAAAGAATCTCATTATTGCTACGAACGCTGGGGGGCAACCGCAAAAGTCAAGGATTTAGAAACGCGCTATCCCCAGTTCTTTGCTCAGTCGTCGGGTGTGAACGCTCCTTTAATCCTCACCACAACTGGAATCACCTCTAATACCTCGCAGGTTGCTTTCGATTTAGCAACAGTGATGAAAGCAGCTCAGGCAATTTCAAGCGAGATTGACCTGGAGCAGTTGCTCAGTTCGTTAATGCACATGCTGATCAAGAACGCTGGGGCACAAACCGGATGTTTGCTTTTAGAGAACGCAGGCGAGTGGAGAATTGACGCTGCTTGTGAACTGGATGAAGGTAAAAGTGTTTGCACGACCCGAGTACTGCAATCGACTCCAATCACGAATCGCTTACCTGAATCAATTATTCAATATGTAATCCGAACTCATGAGTCTGTGATTTTAAGTGATGCAACTCGTGAGGGAAATTTTATCAATGATCCCTACATTCAAAGGAACCAAACGCAATCGCTGCTCTGTTTGCCGCTGCTGAATCAGGGTAAGCTTGTCGGCGTGTTGTATCTAGAAAATCAATTGGCGGCTGGAGCTTTTACACCCGATCGAACCCAAGTTCTGAATCTACTCTCCACCCAGGCAGCGATCGCGATCGAAAAGGCCAAACTCTACTCAAAGCTCCGCGCTAGCGAAAGTCAAATGGCTCAATTTCTCGAAGCGGTTCCCGTAGGCATTGGCATTATTGACGCCATGGGTCGCCCTTACTATGTCAATCAGCAGGGCATTGAGCTGATGGGTAAAGGCGTTGATCCTGCCGCCACCCCGGAGCAACTTTCAGAGGTTTATCAATTTTATGTAACGGGGACGGATCAAATCTATCCATTTGAGAGACTACCAATCATCCGGGCGTTGAGCGGTGAACGCACCAGGATTGACGATGTAGATATTCACCAAAACAACGCAATTATTCCTGTTGAAGGGTGGGGAACTCCTATCTTTGATGAACAAGGCAATGTTGCCTATGCGATCATAGCCTTTCAAGACATTACCGAGCGTAAGCAATCAGAGAAACTGCTAGCCGACTACAACCAAACGTTAGAACAACAAGTTACTGAGCGAACATTGCTGCTCTCACAAGAGATTGAACAGCGTCAGCAAGTTGAAAACGCCCTGCGCCAAAGTGAAGAGCAACGTAGGCTGACAATGGATTTCTCCTACATCGGCAGTTGGAATTGGAACATCTTAGAGAATACAGTGCATTGGGATGATAACAATACCCGATTGCTGGGGGTAGCGCCCGGTGAAGTTAAGGCTAGCTATCAGGCGTGGCGCGATCGGGTTCATCCAGAAGATGTCGATCGGGTTGAGCAAGCACTTACAACCGCTCTGGCAACTCATACTGATTATGAAGGTGAACATCGAATAATTTACCCAGATGATAGTATTCACTGGCTTGTCAGTAGAGGTCGAGGTATCTATAACGAAGCTGGACAGCCTGTACAAATGTTGGGTGTATCTTTCGACATTAGCGAACAGCGAAACGCTGCACTGCGAGAACGCAAACATGCCGAAGCAGCCTCCATTTTAGAGGAACGCAACCGCATAGCACGAGAAATTCATGACACGCTGGCGCAAGCATTCACAGGGATTCTGGTTCATATGGGAGCTGTTTCTCGCTTAGTCGCGACCAACCCAGATGCCGTGCAGATGCATATTGATACGGTTCGAGATTTGGCTCGTAGTGGGCTAATAGAGGCTCGACGATCGGTTGCGGCACTGCGTCCCCAATTACTAGAAGATGGCGACCTGTGGACGGCACTGGAGCGATTTATATCCACCATGTCATCCTTAACCGAAACCCGTCTGGTTTACGACATTATTGGCACACCCTATGTGCTACCGCCCGAAACTGAGAATCATCTCCTGAGAATTGGGCAGGAAGCCTTTACGAATGCAATCAAGTACGCTCATGCGGGCGAAATTCGAGTGGAGTTGGTTTATGAACCAACCTCATGCTTTTTACGAGTTAAAGACAATGGACAAGGATTTGAAGTTACCACGACCACACTCAGCCAGGGATTTGGCCTACTGGGGATGACTGAACGAGCCGAGCATATTGGGGCACAGCTCTCGATCGAGAGTCAACTAGGGCAGGGAACAGAAGTGCTTGTCACGGTGAATCAGGAGGCAGCGATATGAGTCAGGCCGCAGCAGTCCGCATTTTGATTGTTGATGATCACGCGATCGTCCGCCAGGGACTCGCCGCCTTGATTGAGAATGAGCCAGATATGACCGTGGTAGGACAAGCGGGCAACGGGCAGGAGGCGATCGACCAATATCGACAGCTACAGCCCGATATTACCTTAATGGACTTACGCATGCCCCACATGAGCGGTGTAGATGCGACCATCGCCATCTGCGCTGAATTTGCCCATGCCCGTATCATTGTGCTAACCACTTATGATGGCGACGAAGACATTTATCGTGGATTGCGTGCTGGCGCTAAAGGCTATCTGCTCAAGGATGCTGAACCCGAAGCGCTCCTCAATACCATCCATATCGTTCATAGCGGGCAACAATATATCCCTTCCGAAGTTGCTGCCAAGCTGGTGCAACGCATGAACAACCCAGAGTTGAGCGATCGCGAGCGGGAAGTCATTCATCTCATGGTCGATGGTTTAAGCAATCATGATATTGGTGTGGCTTTGAATATTACTGAAAGTACGGTCAAATTCCACATCAATCGCATCTTGAGCAAGTTGGGCGTGAGCGATCGCACTCAGGCGGTGGTTACAGCATTGAAACGAGGGCTTGCTAAGTTGTGACTGAACTTAAGTTCGGTTGCTGATTAGCCGCAGAGATAGATAGTGCCTATCCTTTCGTTTCTTCCAAGACTCAACGCTGAGTTGGCGACAAAGTATTGTCAACTCTGTAAGCTGAAGCTATCGAAATGAAGGAGCAAAATTCCAATATTTTGGGAAGAACAAAGGGTCAAGAGTAAAAATAAAACAAATTGCTTTTCATCCTTTTTCCTCTTTTCTCCTTGATCAGGATGTATTGGAAGGTTCAACGATTGTAGGAGGAATCATAAACATCAGTCATGGCAGTCACTACTGTCATGAGAAACTCTTTTGTCAGAATGTCCGATGAACCAAGATAGATATTCTAACCAACTCCTTGTTCTACCTTCCCAGCGTGACCACTACCAGGGAATGCTCAATGCCCCAGTTGTACTTGTGGAATATGGGAACTACAAATGTTCTCCATGCGGAGAACTGCATCGATTAATTCAGGTCATTCAACAGCATTTCACTTCTGTTTTTCCTGAGGAGAATTGTCTAGAGGCACAAAGTGCAAAACACTTCATTCATACAGTGCGAAGTGTTGGCTACGTGTTGAGAATGGGTACTTATTAGCCTCTAACTACTTTTCTGGTTCAGCCCCGTACTGAGGGAGTCCCCTAAATCTGCTGGGGGGTTGCCTAAGATACCAACGCATGAGTAGTATTTGATACTTCTCAACCATCCTCTAACAAAATTCATTGAATCGAATTGTCACAGAGATAATTTTATCTCTTTTGAACTTCATTATCAGTATTTTCGAACTGTTACCATTGCTCGATGATTTCAACATGAACACAACTACAAACACATGCAACATGAACACAACTACAAACACAAACATACAAACTGATTCCACCGAACTACTCGACAAAAGAGTTTTGGTAACAGGCGGGACAAAAGGCATCGGTGAAGCTATTGCTATACGACTAAGGCAAGCCGGTGCAACGGTCATGACTACTGCTCGTTCAATTCCCACAAACCTTCAATCGCCCGACCTGTTCATAGGGACTGACCTTAGCACGCCCGATGGGGTGAACAAAGTTGTGCAGGAAGTCTTCGCTCGTTTCGGCAGTGTAGACATTCTGATTAACAATGTCGGCGGATCCTCTGCGCCAAGCGGCGGCGCGCTTGCCTTAACAGATGGGGATTGGCAGCAAGCATTCAATGACAATTTATTCGCCGCCGTCCGTTTGGATCGGGCATTTCTGCCCCGGATGCTTGAACAGAAGTCAGGTGTCATCATCCATATCTCGTCAATCCAGCGTCGGCTCCCGCTTCACGACGCGACATTAGCGTATGCGGCGGCAAAAGCGGCGTTGGCAACCTACAGCAAAGGGCTGTCAAACGAAGTTGCGCCTCAGGGGGTGCGTGTCAATGCCGTCGCGCCCGGCTTCATCGAAACGAAGGCGGCTGAGAGACTCATCAAGAGATTAGCTCAGGAGTCCGGCGCTGACCTTGATGCTGCACGTCAAGGACTGATGGACTCACTTGGAGGAATCCCGATGGCACGACCAGGTCGCCCCGAAGAGGTCGCGGAGCTTGTCGCTTTTCTGGTGTCCGATCGCGCCTCTTACATCACAGGCGCTGAATATGTCATTGACGGGGGCACGATCCCGACCGTCTGACGCCCAAGCGAGAACAAATCAACATTACGAAATTTGGAGGTACTTCTCTCATGGTGACCAAACACTACGACTTCATCGTCTGCGGCGCAGGTCCTGCGGGTTCAGTAATAGCAGCAAGGCTTGCCGAAGACAAACAAGTTAATGTTCTGCTAATCGAAGCAGGTGGAACTGATGAAGTGCCAGAGGTGATGACTCCGGCACAATGGCCGCTGAATCTTGGATCAGAACGTGATTGGGCCTTCGTTGCACAGCCCAACCCGCATCTGAAAGGACGCTCAATCCCACTGAATATGGGCAAGGTACTTGGAGGCGGCTCAAGTATCAACGTCATGGTGTGGGCACGAGGACACAAGAATGATTGGAACTACTTCGCTGAGGCTTCTGGTGATCCGGCGTGGGGGTATGAATCCGTTCTGGAGATCTATCGCCGGATCGAAAACTGGCAGGGAGCGAGTGACCCTGTGCGTCGGGGAACAGGCGGTCCCGTTCACGTGGAATCCGCAGACAATCCCCAGCCCATTGCACAGGCTATGGTTGAGGCCGCGAACAGCATAGGTATTCCGCGTTTCGAGAGTCCCAACGGCGAAATGATGGAAGGGCGCGGAGGCGCTGCTATAAACGATCTAATTATCCGGAACGGACATCGCTCTTCCATCTTTCGATCGTATGTCTATCCTCTTCTGAATCAGCCGAACTTATCGGTCTTGACTCACACTATGGTCAGCAAGCTTATCTTTGATGGTCGGTCGGTCATCGGAGTTGAGGTGATCCAGGATGGCAGACGCAATCAGTACTACGCTTCGGAGGAAGTCATACTCTCTCTCGGCGCAATCAATACGCCGAAGGTTCTCCTCCAATCGGGAATCGGGCCGGAAGAGGAACTTCGCAGGCACGGAATACCCGTTGTTCAGCACCTTCCTGGGGTTGGACAGAATCATCAAGACCACGTTTCGTTTGGCTGCATCTTTGAATACCGTGAGCCTCAGACGATCGGAAATGGCGGCTCGGAAGCCACTCTGTACTGGACGAGTGATCCCAACCTCAAGCAGCCCGATATGTTTCACTGCCAGGTTGAGTTTCCGGTGCCTAGCGCGGATACGGCTCACCTTGGGGTTCCAGCGAACGGTTGGACGATGTTTGCGGGTCTGGCGCACCCTAAAAGCCGGGGCACGGTGAGGCTTTCCGGCCCTGACGTAAAGGATCTGGTGGTAATCGATGCAAATACTCTGTCGCACCCCGATGACCTGAAAGCCGCATTCACCAACATCGAACTTTGCCGTGACCTCGGCAATAGTACCGTCTTCGAGAAGCTGGTGAAACGTGAAGCGCTGCCAGGCAAACTCGGTCGAAGCGAAATGGAGAACTTCGCCCGCAACGCAGCGGTTACATACTGGCATCAGTCGTGTACTGCCAAGATGGGGCAAGATTCCATGTCTGTAGTCGATGGCAAGCTGAAGGTCTATGGCATCAATAAGCTGCGCGTAGCGGATGCTTCCATCATGCCTGAGATCACAAGTGGAAATACGATGGCCCCCTGCGTCGTCATTGGCGAACGAGCAGCAGACATCCTCAAGAAGGCGCACCGGATGACGTCCTACCAGGCGGTGGAAGTGGCTGGCTGAGCCGCTCACTATACAGAGATGAAAAGTGTCATGGAGGAATAGCCGCATGAGTATCTCAACCCGGCAGCAGATGATCGCTACGTCCCACGGCTCCCTTGCAGTCGAGGAGATTGGATCAGGCGGTATACCAGTGCTGCTGATCCATGGCAATTCGTTTTGTCGTGGCGTTTTCCGCAATCAGATGCAAGGACAGATCGTGAAGAAACATTGCTTCATCGCGTTCGATTTGCCAGGTCACGGGCAGTCCAGCAACGCAGCCGATCCGAAACTTAGCTACACGCTACCCGGACTTGCGGACGCCACCATCGAGTTGCTCAACGAGTTGGGTATAGCCGAGGTCATCGTGTTTGGTTGGTCGCTTGGCGGACATATCGGGATAGAGATGATTCCGCGTTTTCCGGGGATGCGAGGGCTGATGCTTTGCGGTGCCCCACCTGTGAGTCACGATCAGATGTCGCAAGGATTCAATGCGTCACCGCATCTGGGCGTCGCAGGCAAGCAGGAGTTGTCTGAAGCAGAGATCAACGCCTTCGTTGAAGGCATCATCGGTAAATCGGCTGAGCCATTCCTCCGGAATGCCGTCGCGCGTGCAGATGGCCGTTTTCGCAAGAGGCTGTTTGAGTCCGCGCGTGCCGGAGAAGGCGTGAACCAGCGTCTGATCGTGGAAAGCAATCCTGTTCCGCTCGCAGTGGTGAATGGTGGCGCGGATCGCTTAGTCAATCTTGATTACTTCGATACCGTCGCGTATGCCAATTTGTGGGAGGGCCGCTGTCATCGCCTGAGCGGACTAGGGCATGCCCCTTTCTGGGAAGCGCAGGAAGAATTCACTCCGGTACTCGAACATTTCCTACGGGATATCGAAACCGGCCGTGGAACCAATTCTTATAAAGACTGAGATTGTTCTTGTGCTTATCGAAATCAAACAATAGACCAATTCATAAAAAAGGAGACTCTCATGCCTTACGTTACTGTCGATCAAGAAAATTCTGCCAGCATTGATATTTACTACGAAGACTTCGGAGTGGGTCAACCTGTGGTGTTGATTCATGGGTTTCCACTCAGTGGTCATTCCTGGGAAAAACAGGTTGGAGTGTTGCTGAAAGAAGGCTACCGAGTCATCACTTACGATCGCCGAGGATTTGGCAACTCCAGTCAGCCTTCGTTTGGCTATGACTACGATACCTTTGCGGCGGATTTGAACACGCTGATGACCAAACTTGACTTGCATGACGCTGTGTTAGTCGGTTTCTCAATGGGAACAGGTGAAGTCACGCGCTATCTCGGCAGATATGGCTCAGAGCGGGTGCAGAAAGCCGTGCTGATGGCTCCAGTACCCCCCTTCCTACTAAAGACCGATGATAATCCTGAAGGCGTTGACCAAAGCATTTTTGATGGCATTATGAAAGCAATTGTTGAAGACCGTCCAGCCTACTTTTCTGCATTTTTCAGAGAATTCTTCAATGTGGATGTGCTGCTGGGCGATCGCATCAGCAATGAAGCAATTCAGGCAAGTTGGAATGTGGCAGCAGGGGCTTCTGCTAAAGGGACTTTAGATTGTGTGCCGTCCTGGCTGACTGATTTCCGCGACGATTTGCCCCGCATAGATGTACCAACGCTGATTATTCATGGCGATGCCGATCGCATGTTGCCGCTTGCATCTACCGCAGCAAGGCTGCCGCAGCTTATTAAGGACAGCTGTCTTGTCATTATCCCTGATGGACCGCACGCCATTAACTGGACTCATCCTGATCAGGTCAACCCTGTGCTGCTGGATTTTCTCAAAGAAGATTAAGCTACAAAAAAGCGTAAACCAAAAGATTTTGATATGGACAACATGACGACGGAATTCTAAGTTTGCCGGGTGTGTTTGTGTATAGGGATTGCGACAGGATACGATACTGTTGGCGAATCAACGAGAGAAAAATTGATCGCTAAAAGTTCTTTCAAAAAACTTGGCGTCAGGCCGGTGGCCGTAAAGATTAGAGGAGAATCGAAGCAGGCCATCTTTTGAGGAGAGTTCTTTCAATGTCGCTTCAACCTCAAGCCATTCCTCCAATTCCCGAAGAAACTGCTTATGTGGCTTGTGCTGCCTTTGCGAAAGAGAATCGCTACCTGCGGATGCGAGATGAACTCGGTGTCTTTTTCAAAGACCAAGATTTTGCTCGCTTGTATCCCCAGTGTGGGCATGCGGCTCAAACTCCTTGGCGGCTTGCCCTCATCACGATTATGCAATTTGCTGAGAACCTGTCAGACCGTCAAGCAGCCGATGCCGTTCGGGCTCGGATTGACTGGAAGTATGCGCTATCACTCGATCTCACTGATGCTGAGTTTAACTTTTCCGTGTTAAGTGAGTTTCGCGATCGATTACGAGCGAGTGGTGCAGAGCAACAACTGCTAGAAATCATGTTGCAGCAATTTCAACAGCAGGACTTACTGAAAGCTCATGGACGGCAGCGGACGGACTCGACGCATGTGATTGCCAGAGTCAGAGATTTAACTCGCTTGGGATTGATTGGCGAAACCCTCAGACACACCCTCAATACCATTGCCCAAGTAGAACCAGGTTGGTTACGAGCACAGGTGCCCGAGGAGTGGTACAACCATTATGGAAAACGCTTAGAAGAATCTCAGTTTCCCAAGACACCCCCCGAATGGGAGGCGCTAGCGAGCAGAATGGGGGCTGATGGCCTTCACCTACTCGATGCCATTTATGCAGATGCGGCTCCGACCCATATCCGAGCACTTGGGGCTGTCGAGACATTGCGTCAGGTTTGGCTGCAACAGTTTTATGCACCGACAAGTTCAATTGAGTTGCGAACAACCAAGGATAGCCCACTAGGGGCATTACGACTTCGTTCCCCTCAAGACACTGAAGCTCGTTATAGTACAAAACGCTCTATAGAATGGACTGGTTACAAGGTACATCTGAGCGAAAGTTGTGAGGACTCATTGCCTCGAGTGATCACCCATGTCGAAACCACCCAAGCAACCACCGCAGACCAAGAAGCAATTCCTCGAATTCATCAAGCTCTAAAAGCCAAAGAACGGGCACCTAAACAGCATGTTGTTGATCAGGGTTATACCTCAGCACAGTTGTTAGTGAAGAGTCAAAAAGACTACGGCATCGATCTGTTAAGTTCAGTTGCACTCGATAGTGGTTGGCAAGCCAAAGCAAAAGATGGCTTTGACTTATCTCAGTTTGAAATTGATTGGACACGCAAAGTCGTTCGCTGCCCGAACCACAAACAAAGCCATTTATGGACACCAGGGAAAGATAGCTAGGGCAAACCCATCATTCATATCGAGTTTAAGCGTTCAGTTTGCCTGAAATGTCCGATGCGTTCCCACTGTACTCGTGCCAAGGAGCAGCCAAGAACCTTAACAATCAAAGTGCAGGAAGAATACCAAGCCTTGGAAGCGGCTCGTATCCGTCAAGCAACTAAAGCATTCAAGCAGCAATATGCGATTCGAGCGGGAATTGAAGGAACGATTTCTCAAGGGGTACGCTCCTTTGACTTGCGGCAATGTCGCTACATTTCCGGGGTCAATACATTTATTTTTCTGTTGATCGGCATTGAGATTAACCAGTAACACTGTGGAGAATTCTGCCGTCTATCTTGCTTGTGATTCTGGCGTACCAATTGGGGCGAATTCTCTCGGTTTATTTGTTACTAGCAGGGCTGCGTTGGTTCGACCGCCCAATTCCTTTGCGCTGGCAGCATGTTTTGTTCTTGGGGAACATCAAAGGCTCTTTGTCAATGGCACTGGCGCTGAGTATTCCGCTGACCTTATCCGGACGAGACAACATCATTGAATTGGTCTTTGGCGCAGTGCTGTTCTCTCTGGTGGGGCAGGGATTAAGTTTGCCCTGGTTAGTCAAACGGCTAAAAATTAGTCAGGTTTCGGAGGTGACGGAACAGTCAGGGAAGCTACAAATTCAATTGATTGCGGCTAAGGCAGCTCAAGACGAACTGGATAGTTTACTAAAATCGGGTGTACTACCGAAGGCTGTTTATGAGGAACTCTGGGCTTCCTATCAGGCACGAGTAGCAGAGTCTGAACGGGCGCTGCGTGATTTTTATAATCAATATCGAGCAGGGAAATTGAAGAGCGATCGCAGCGGGCTAGATGCCATTCGACGGCGACTGCTTCTGGCGGAAAAAGGAGCCGTGAGCGATGCGCTCCGCAAACGCATTGTCCCCGAAGACCTAGTGCAGCCTTATGTCAAAGATTTGGATGAGAAACTTCTATCGTTGGAAGATGACTAGCGTGAATACCCAGATACTCAATCATCGGGTGGACTAGCTCAGGGCGAGTGACGACCAAGATGGTTGAGCCAGCTTCAAGAATGGTGTTGCCATTGGGAATCTCCAGGTTGGCACAAGCGTGACATTGATACCCGATGATGAGCGAACTGTTTGGAAAACGTGGATCTTGAGCAATTTGGGCAACGGTGCGACCTGCTACATAGCAATCGCTTGGAACAGGTAGCTTTAGCACTTCCACCTGCCCTTGCTCAAAATGCATCATCGACTCGACTTCAGGATATTCAATCGCGTTCGTCATGGTCGCAACGGCTAAATCAACGGTGCTGATAATGTGGCTAGCTTGAGCTAAACGGTAAGCTTCTAGAAATTCGCGATCGCGCATTCGCACCACAATATGAGAAATACTGTAGCTTCTCGATAGGGTGATCAACGCTAAATTGAGCGCATCATCTCTCAAGGCTGCCACCACCGCATCTGCCTGCCGAATCCCTGCTTCTAAGAGAACTGTCGTGCTAACTGCACTTCCCTCAAATGCCATCACACCGATTTTTTCACGCGCAAAGCGACAAGCCAGCGGGTCTACATCGATGATTGCAACAGTATGACCGAGTTTTAATAACTGCTGAGCTAGCCCCAGTCCCATCATTCCTGCGCCACCAATGACAACATACATCGCTAAACCATTAAAGGATGACTATTACAGATTACTATAGGCGTTCCAGCTACCGAAGGCTGCGGATTGATAGAGTTTGAAGACCCAGTGAATGAGTTCCTTCCAACCGATAGTAATCTCAATATTGTGAGCAATGACTTGATTTATCGTGACAACCATTTTTTCACTATTGATTTTTGTTTTGTCGGGTTTGTGTGAGATTGGGGGCGGCTACCTAATTTGGTTATGGCTACGCGAAGGAAAAAGCATCTGGCTGGCGTTGATTGGCGCTATTTTGCTGACAACCTACGGATTTGTGGCAACGCTTCAACCAGCAAATTTTGGACGAGCTTATGCAGCTTATGGCGGTATCTTTATTCTGCTGTCAATTCTGTGGGGATGGCGAATCGATCAGATTGCCCCCGATCGCCTAGATTGGACTGGAGCCACCATTATCCTAGTGGGTGTCCTGATCATGATGTACGCTCCCAGAGTTTAAGACAGAAGCTGCGAGAGTGTTACTAGGAGGGTAGTTTGAGCGGTAGTTCGACTTGAAACATTGAACCTTGACCGACAACGCTGGTTACATGGATAGACCCACTGTGAGCTTGAACAATTTGCTGAGCGATCGCCAACCCTAAACCAAAGCCACCGCTCTCCAGGGAGCGTTCGGTATCTACCCGGTAGAAGCGATCGAAGATGTAGGATAAGTCAGCTTCTGGAATTCCGATGCCCGTATCGATTACCTGAATAACTGCCCAACCGGGGTAAGGCACTAGATTCACCCGGATCGTGCCGCCAGCGCGGGTATATTTACAGGCATTGTTGAGCAGATTTTCGATCGCCTGCCGCAGCAAATCAGGATCAGCCCACAGTTCGATCAATTGCTCAGGCTGCTCATAGGTCAGATCGATAGTTTTCTGTTCTGCTAAGGTTGCGAACTGAGTTGCCAAACTTTTGAGCAAATCGTTAAGGTCGATTAATTTGAGTGATTCTGGTGTAAGTTGTCCCTGATGACGAGCGAGCAATAACAGATTGTTGACGAGAGCACCCATTGATTTCGCGCTATCGACAATGTTTTCTAAAGGATGATGGTAGTGGGAATCATTGGGGGCGATGAGTAATCCTAGTTGAGCGTTGGTCAGAATAGCGGAAATGGGCGATCGCAACTCATGGGAAGCATCTGCTGTGAACCGTTGAAGCTGTTGATAGGCTTGCCGAATTGGTTGCATGGCGAAGCCGCTAAGAACCCAGCCTGTGAGGGCAATTAGCCCTAGTGCGATCGGTACGGTTAGGGTCAGCGCCATCTGAAGCTGCTGAAGTTCCTGCTGAGTCTCTCTGAGGGGAGTGGCAACCTGAAGATACCCCAAAGTTCCAGTTCTGCCCTCAACGGGTAATGTCGCTTGACGAAGCCAAATTTCGTTCTCCAAAAGTGGATCAGTCGATTGAACCGTGAGATAACCGAAGGACGCATTTAACTGGTCTGGGGGAGAAGCTCCAAAAAAGCGAACAAGCTGTCCTTGCGCGTTATACCAGCGCACATAAATCAGATCTTCTGCAAGCGGGTGTGAGCCACTGCCCAATAACGGAACATGGTTCAGATCGACCTGGCTCTGGTCTTGACGAACTTCATAATGCACGCTAGCAGCCATCACTCTAGTTTTGTCGTAGAGCAGGCGATCAAGTGCTTCCAGTTTATCCTTGACCTCGATCTGATAAATCACTCCAGCAAACAGCACCAAAATGCTTCCCATCGAAAGGGTGAACCAACGAGCCAGGTTGCGACGACTTCGGTTAAACACGTCTTGCCTTCAAGATTCATGCGTTTCAGGGGGAGTTAGACGATAGCCCATGCCATAAATGCTCTCAATCCAATCAGCCGCTCCTACGGCCTGCAAGCGGTGACGCAGTTTGCGAACCAGGACAGTCATTGCATTGCTTTCGGGTTCGGTTCCCCACTCCCATACTGCCTGCTCGATTTGGTGGCGGGTTAACACCTGCCGGGGATGGCGCATGAAATACTCCAACAGTTGAAACTCACGACTGGAGAGCGAAACAGATGCACCTTGCCGTTCAACAGTCAGAGTATCTAGGTGGAGGTGGAGATCCTTAAGGCTCAGTGTATCTCCTTGCCAAAGGGGCGATCGCCGTCTCAATGCCCGGACTCGTGCCATGAACTCGACTAGGTCGATCGGTTTCACTAGGTAATCATCTGCACCTGCGTCTAATCCAGTTACTTTCTCAGGCGTGGTGTCTCTTGCCGTGATCATTAAAACTGGAGCGGTTTTCCCAGCTGCTCGAAATTGGCGACAGAGGGTGACACCGTTGACACGCGGCAACATCCAATCTAGAACCAGTAAATCATATTCTTTTTCTAATAGAAGCCACTGAGCTGTCTCACCATCTTTGACTCCATCTACGCTGTGTCCTGCCTGAGAGAGCGCCATTTGCAGCGGCATCAGTTGTTTTGGATCATCTTCTACCAGCAAAACTCTCATTTCTTTGCTGCTCCCCTATGTGGCTTGCGAGATTGGTGGCTTGCAAGATTGAGGATAGGCACTTAGGGTAATGTATACATCCCCTTTGAGCCAGATTTTGAGGTAGAGCAGGCTGTACTAGAGTGCAAATAACGGAAAATGTGAGTCGATGAAAAAGGGTAGTGAGTGGCGTGTGATCAAACATTGGTTCCAAGCGTCAGGGGCAGAGTTCTGGCTGCCATTGCCGTTTGTAGCGATCGCCTTTTGGTTTGGCACCAATATTCTGACGGCTCAAGAACTACGGCAACCCCAACTAACCCAAACAAGGCTTCAGGCAGACACTCAGATCAAGGCAACTGTATCCATCAACATTTTGCTAATCAATGCAATCGTCAATCGACAGCAAAAAGTCACGCAGGTTGAGGTAGAGACAACAGATCCTATTTTGAAGCGGTTGGAACTGGAATTGCCGATGACAGACCCCAATCGGATAGAGACCGCGATCGCGCAAGAACTTCAATTATCTCGTCAAGATGTACGCCAGTTAGTCCGCTATGAGATTGTTGAATGAGGCTGTTAGACTAGAGTTGTAATTTGATGGGCACGATTCGCATAGGTTGTTGATAAAAGTTTAAGGTTATCTGCCGCTGCACAACCTTGTCGTTATGTCGAAAGCTTCTGCCTATCCATCCACTACGGGATCTTAGGCAGAAGCTTTCAGCCTAATAATAGTTAGACCTCTATGTAACCCTGATCGTTGCCGTAGTCCATCAAAAAACAATCGCTGACATCCGCTGAACGCAACCGTTAGACCTCTATGTAACAGGATTATTTCTAGAGACGTTATGCGAATTGACTGGGGAGAGTTAGCAAGAGAACTTGAGACAGGTAATTTACAGAGTACTCAGTTGAGTTTAAACGCGATCGAAGCACTTCTTGGCGAGGACTTCTTTGCCCAAGCTGTTGAGTGCTGCATCAATTTTGATGAAGGTTGGGGCTTGGCTGAAGGAGTTTTGAAAATCCTCAGACCTCTAGGAATGAAACATTGCTACAAAATCTACGAAACTAGCCATAACCTTGAAGAACGACGAAGTGCTGTATGGCTTCTAAAATACGCTTCTGATAGGAAAGTTTTAGAATACATTCCTGAATTCCTTGCCGACCCAGACGAACAGATACAAAGAACTGTCGTTGAAATTCTAGATCAAATGTTATTTTGGCATGCCGTCAACTATGAAGATATAATTCCTATTTTGGAAGCAGCAGCCAATCACCCTAATGAAGAAGTACGAAAATTCGCAATTGGAACAGCCAATGAAGAAACGATTCAGGGCATGGCTGACTTTACTAAAAAGCTTTCAGATGCGCTTCGGAGTGAACTATATCAATGGAAAAGGCGCTTAAAATTTGAAATGATTCATGGCTTTGATTTGCGCTGTGTTCCTTGGTATGGGCAATTGGAATTAAGTTTTCTCACAGGTCAAGAAGATTTTAATCTGCCAGAAGCCTATAGTGATGAGTACTATCTCAAATGGAGATTGAATGGCTTGCCTTATTGTGGAAGCGAAATCGAAGCTGTGAGGCAGTGGATGCAAAGAGAATTCGAGAAATCTGGAGCGTCATTACAATACCTAGAACTGTTTCTCTCTGCTTGTGCTACAGCATTAAAATCTTCCGAGGTTCAGAAAGTCTTACGCAAGTATAATCTCTCGCAAGACTTTCAGATAACAGTTTTTAGCCCTACTTCATCTCTATCAAGGAAGAATTTTTATTGAATTCTTGGTGGTTTAAGTTGCAGGTATTGAGACAACAAGTAGCTCGGATACTAATGATTGTAGCTTGCTCTCTAGATGCGGTACCTGAAGCCGCTAGAATTCCTGGTATTAAACGACACTGTCTAACAAGCCCGTTGCACACCGACTATATAAAGGTTACTGGCTGAGTTCAAGAGGCTATTAGCAGTGGGTGAACGGGTTCGTTAGACTGCTAATCTTTCTGTATTTAAGCGACGCAAACCATTCAAATCTAGATAGCTAAATCCAACCTTAGAGAAGAAGGGCAGCACACAAAGCAGTAATGTCTCGATTGTTTGGTTGACCCAACCCAAGCTAGAAGGCCCAATTAACCAGGCGATGAAATATAATGCGCCGATCGCCATCGCAATCAGATAAATCCAGTGAAACAGGGTTTATAAGTCCATAAGCTATCTCCATTTCTTCCCAGTCTTATGCTCATAAATGTGATCCAAAAGTGAGCAGTAGAAATCTAGTGATCACATTTTGCTCACTTTCTTGAAGGACGCTAGAGAGATAGTGAAGCAGGCAATGCTGGCTTACGGCAGCCGTGCCGCTCCAGATGATATGGAGTCGGGAGGAAATGGGATGACAGTACTGGATAGTGTCAAATCAACAGAACAGCAATGGCATCACCTTTCTCAGGAGCAAGTTGTCCGTTTGCTCAAAACTGATCCTGAGCAGGGTTTGTCTTTCACAGAGGTAGCGGAGCGACACGATCGCTTTGGCCCAAATCAATTAACTGCTCAGAAAAAACAGAGTGCCTGGTTGCGATTTCTCCAGCAGTTCAATCAACCGCTGCTTTATATTTTGTTGGTTGCGGGGCTAGTGACAGCGTTTCTGCAAGAATGGATCGATTCGGGCGTGATTTTTGGGGTGACACTGCTCAATGCCATCATTGGCTTTGTGCAAGAGTCTAAGGCAGAGGATGCGATCGCTGCTTTATCGGAAGCTGTTACAACTGATGCAACAATTCACCGCAACGGTCAAAAGCAAGTGGTTTCATCCCGCGAACTGGTTCCTGGCGATCTCGTCTTGCTATCTTCCGGTGATAAAGTACCTGCGGATCTGCGGCTGATTGAAATTCGTGACTTACAGGTAGACGAATCAGCCCTTACAGGAGAATCAGTTCCAGTCGAAAAAAACCTTCATCCCCTAGAAGCAGACACTCCGCTAGCAGAGCGCACCAACATGGCGTACACTGGCAGTCTCATCACCTTTGGGCAGGGGCGTGGAGTTGTTGTGGGCATTGGAGAAATGACCGAAACCGGGCACCTCTCCCAACTAATGCAACAAAGTACAACCATAGAAACTCCCCTGACTCGCAAAATCGATAAATTCAGCAAAACCCTGCTGTACGTCATTTTGGGACTAGCTACCTTCACCTTTGCGGTCGGCATTGCTCAAGGATTTTCCTGGATTGAGGTGTTCAAGGCGGCGGTTGCTCTGGCGGTCAGTGCGATTCCCGAAGGGTTGCCTGCCATTCTTACAGTGACATTAGCGATCGGTGTATCTCAGATGGCAAAGCACCACGCCATCATTCGTAAACTGCCAGCGATCGAGACTCTGGGCAGTACCACCGTGATTTGTTCCGACAAAACTGGAACTCTGACCGAGAATCAAATGACGGTTCAGGAAATTGATGCGGGTGGCAGGCGTTATCGGGTAAGTGGTGGAGGCTATGCGCCGGATGGAGAAATTTCTCTGAATGGACACACAATTGATCTGGCAAAGACATCGGCTTTATATGAATGCCTGCAAGCTGGACTGTTGTGCAACGACTCGCATCTAGAAATGCAGGATGGAAACTGGATGGTGGTTGGTAGCCCCACAGAAGGAGCGCTGATTGCTGCCGCTCACAAAGCTGGACTCGTTACAGACAAGCTGGAGCAGGCGCTTCCTCGGCTTGACACCCTGCCGTTTGAATCTCAATTTCAATACATGGCAACACTGCATCGCAACCGACCAGAACGGTTGATTTATGTCAAAGGTTCGGCTGAAGCCATCCTCAAACGATGCCGTCAGATGGTTGATGATGATGGAGAGGCGATTACCCCTTCGGGGAACTGCAAAGCGATCGCCCTCAACCCAACACAAATTGAGCAAACTGTAGAGAGCATGGCAAAAAAAGGGCTACGGGTTCTGGCACTTGCCAAGAAAGCTGTACCTGATTCTCAAAGCTCGATTGAGCATTCTGACCTGGAGCAAGGTTTGGTATTCCTGGGATTGCAAGGCATGATCGATCCGCCTCGTCCCGAAGCGATTCACGCCATCGAATCCTGTAAGTCTGCGGGGATTCGGGTCAAGATGATCACGGGCGACCATGCCAAAACAGCAGCGGCGATCGCTCAACAAATGGGTCTAAGTCAAACTAAGGATGCACCCGTTTTCACAGGTCAAGAACTTGCCCGACTGGATGAGCAAGGATTAGCCAACGCCGTTGAGCAGAGCGATGTGTTTGCGCGAGTTGCACCTGAGCAAAAACTGCGGATTGTAGAAGCACTCCAATCCAAAGGTGAGATTGTGGCAATGACAGGAGATGGAGTCAATGATGCACCTGCGTTGAAGCAAGCTGACATTGGAGTGGCAATGGGCATCACGGGCACCGAAGTCACGAAAGAAGCAGCAGATATGATTCTGACCAATGATAACTTCGCTTCGATTGAAGCCGCTGTTGAAGAAGGACGCACTGTTTATAAAAATCTGTTACGGGCGATCGCCTTCATCCTGCCCGTGAATGGTGGCGAATCCATGACCATCTTAATTGCGGTGATGTTAGCAACTCCACTGCCGATTCTGCCCGTGCAAATTCTCTGGCTGAATATGGTCAGTTCTGTTGCCTTGAGTCTACCGCTGGCATTTGAGCCACCCTCTCCAGATGTGATGCAACACCCCCCTCGTCCCACTCACGAACCACTGTTGTCTCGCACGCTAATCATCCGAATTTTAACCGTTTCACTATTTAACTGGATTGTGATCTTTGGAACGTTCAATTGGATTGTTCGTACCACCGGAAACGAGGATCTGGCGCGGACAATGGCAATTCAAGCCTTGGTTGCAGCAGAAGCTTTTTACCTATTAGGTATTAGCCGCTTTATTTCGGCGATCGCTGCGAAACTACGTGGTAAAGATGAGTCGCTGGGTTACGCGGTGGCGATCGGTATTGCAGGGGTTTTCATCCTTCAACTTCTATTCAGCCAATGGAGCCTCATGAACAGGCTCTTTGCAACTGAAGCATTAACTCTGACTCAAGGCTTGATTTGCCTTGGCATTGGTCTACCTATGATTGCTTTAGCCGCGTTGCTGAAGCGGTTTGCTCCATTGAAATAAATGACTTCAATAAAGCCCCTCTTTTGATTGTGCTGACATTACGAAATCTTTAGCGTTAGATATCCATTTTTGTCTTATGGCTTCTCATAATCTCAAACGTGCGATCGGCATATTTTCTAATCATCGAGACGTAGAACAGGCACTAACTGAGCTAGAAAACAAGGGTTTTCCGATGCAGAAGCTTTCGGTGATTACCAAAGCTTCTGGTGATGACGATAGTTCGGCTTATCAAAGTGTACAGCAGCCTTCAATGACAAGGGTAGAAGGTGCAAAAACAGGCGCAATTACAGGCAGCATAGGGATAGGCTCACTTACCCTAATTGTTGGACTCGGCAGCCTACTAATTCCTGGTATTGGTCAGGCATTGGCGGTAGAAAGCCTTTTAACAACTTTTTTTGGAAGTGGAATTGCCGCAACTGCTGGTGGTCTGTATGGCGCACTTCGAGGATGGCTAGTGCCAGAAGAACAAGCAGAAAACTACAACAACAGATTTAACCAGGGAGATTATTTGATTGTCATGGAGGCAGTAGAAAATGAGATTTTGATTGCTGAACCCATCCTTAAGCGTTGGGAGATTCGGACGTGGCGTGTCTATGATGTATTTTGAATCTCAGTACAGGACAAAAACTTGGAAATGATCAAACCGCTTGACCAAACTCATAGCGGTTAATAAACAATCCAATCACAATGTCGTGTATCCCAAAGGTGTGATGTTGCTCGTCGAGCAATCGCAAATAAGCCCCCCAAGCATCTGTGTAAAAGTGAGTGAGACCAAACGGATGCAACAACGCTTTGAGCTTGATTAAGGCGGCATCCTCATGGGGTGCTAGGACATAAGCCAGCATTTTGCCAGTTCGATGGTCAATAGCAGACCAGAGCCTTTCTTGAATGCCGTAGGCTATACGTTGTTGCTAACGCAACCTCGGCAATTCGCCCTCATTCGGCAAGAATTTCGATGTGATAGCTGTAGCCCTGCTCAGCCAGAAACAACTGCCGATGACGGGCAAACTCTTCTTCACAGGTACGCAAGGAAACCAACGTGTAAAATTGGGCGCTACGACCATCCGACTTGGGGCGCAAGACTCGACCGAGCCGCTGGGCTTCTTCCTGCCGTGAGCCGTACTTGCCAGACACTTGAATCAGCACATCAGCATCAGGCAAATCGAGCGCAAAGTTGCCGACCCGAGACAAAATTAGCCCGGAGATTTCACCGGACCGGAACTGCTCGTAGCGGCGATCGCGTTCTGTTTGGGGCGTTTTCCCTGTCACGAGCGGTAGCCCAGTCAAAGTGGCGATCTGCTTCAGTTGATCCAAAAATTCCCCAATGATCAAAATGCGATGACCGTGCTCTTTCTGTAACAGCGATCGCACCACTTCATGTTTACGCGGATTTTCTGCGGCAATCCGAAACTGGTGGCGTTTGTCGGCAACCGCATATTCCATCTGCCTAGCTGTAGTTTGGGGAATCCGAATCTCGGTGCATTCCGCTGCCGCAATGAAGCCTTGACCTTCAAGTTCGCGCCAAGGCACATCGTAGCGTTTGGGGCCGATCAGGGCGAAAACATCTCCTTCTTTGCCATCTTCGCGAATCAGAGTGGCGGTGAGTCCGAGACGGCGGCGGGCTTGTAGTTCAGCCGTAATTCGGAAGATGGGGGCAGGCAGTAGATGCACTTCGTCATAGATAATTAACCCCCACGATCGCGCATTAAACAGTTGGAAGTGCGGAAACTCCCCGTCTTTGCTGGCGCGATAGCTCAAGATTTGATAGGTCGCCAACGTGATCGGAGCCGTCTGTTTTGATTCACCACTGTACTCGGCGATCGCATCTGGGGGCAGCGTTGTTTTATCCAATAGTTCACGCTGCCACTGGCGAACAGAGGTGAGGCTGCTGGTGAGAATCAGGGTATTTTCCTGCACCTGCGCGATCGCGGCTAACCCGACCATGGTTTTTCCGGCTCCGCAGGGCAGCACAATCACACCGCTGCCACCTTGTACCCGTCCCGCCTGATAAAAGGCTTCAGCCGATGCTTTCTGATAATCGCGCAGGCCAAATGGCGCACCGGATGTAGTGATGGGTCGTAACTCCAACTTAAGCGCATCGCCCGTGACATAGCCTGCCAAATCTTCCGCCGGATATCCTGCCACTAGCAACGCCTGCTTCAAGACACCCCGATCGCCAGCATTGACCGCAAACACTCGATCGCAGAGACGGTCTTTGAGATACTTCGCCACCTCATTCGTGCGGCTGAGGAGTTCGGCGAGTGGAACATCGGCGGTTTTAAGCAGCAGGCGATTGTCATCGCGCTCAATCACCGTCAGACCATAGCGACTGCCCAGAGCGCTAATTTCTTGAGCCACCGCTTCGGGCATTGGGTACTTAGCGTGGTCGCGTAGAGCTGCAATCATGTCGTCAACAGGCATTCCGGCGGCACGAGCATTCCAGATACTCAGCGGTGAAATCTGATAGGTGTGGATATGTTCAGGGCTTTTAATTAGTTCCGCAAAGGGGGCGATCGCTGCACGAGCCGCATCCGCACGAGGTGAATGCACTTCCAACAACACGGAGCGATCGCTTTGAATAATCAGCGCATTTTCGGCAACGTAGGACATGATTTAGCTCAACCCCGGCAGACTGTAGCCCAACTTCTTTAACCCATTGTGAAACTTGGTTTCTGTTTCGGCAGGCACAACCAGATAGCACGCCTGTCCCGCAGCAGCAGCTTTCGGCTGATCCGCGATAAAACAGAACGCTTTGGTCCGCGAATCGCTGGCAATTTGGGCGGCAAGCGCAGCGTCAGCACAGCGAATCAACCGGGCAGAACCCAAATCTTGCAGACTGGTAGTACGGGTTTGCAGGTCGGCAAGAAACTGAGTCACGGGTTGCGGCAAGGCTTCGCTACTGTTGGCAATCAGCCAGTCTTGCAGTTCCGCCACGGTACGACCCTGAGCGATCGCATTCAACAGCTTTGCCTGATCCAACTTCCACACCACGTCAGACACGGAGACAAGAAAACTGTTGAGCATCAGGCGATCGGCACGAGACAGCTCACTCACCGCCACAACTTCTAAATTGGGCAGAATTCGCAGCATCTCTTTCTGCACAGGGACGGCAGCTTCGTAGCGATCGCTCAAGCCTAGACAGTAAGCACCGAGCGCATTCAGACGAAAATATGCTAGCCCATCGTAGCGGCTCAACGTGGCATCATTATAATCATCATTGCTGGGCAATATTAAAAAGCCCTCATCCGGATGCAGGTAAGCCACATCAATTAAGCCCAGCGTTGATACATACTCAAACAGGAAACATAGAATATATCGGGCTTCTAGAAATAGCCAACTGCCATAGTAGAGCGAACCGTAACCCTCGATCGACAATGTCTCGCTGTTGCGGCTAACCTCAAAGTCATACCCTGCGGCGACCATGTAGCGTAAAAAGTCGGACAGCGCCACCCATCGCGTGACTGGGCAATCCTTCAGTGCATTCACAATCACGCTGCGTCGTCCAGCTACAGCGGTGAGGCTGCGTTTGGCTTTTCCGGTTTGACCCTTGATACTGTCAATGCGCCGCAGTTCATCCAGACTGGTCGTTTTCAGCCACTGTTTCCATAATGTTTGCAGCGTCTTTTCAGGCGAATGATTGATCGCTTTTTGTCCAGTCTTCGTTAGAACCAACCGTTTACCGTTCAATTCCACAAGCTTGCCTGCCTGCAACAGCATCACCCAGGCGAATGGCTTGATTGCGCCGATGTCATAACTGTAATCCCATTCTGCTGGCGATCGCTTCGCTGTCCAATCACTGTAGTAGTCGCCGTCTTCCAACACTTCAGCAATGGTCGTCAGGGTCGCGCCCGGAGGGAAAAACGTTTTGTCGCTGACAGACACTTTGCCCAAGTCTACTAACCGCAAAACCGTCTGCACATCTCGTCCTGCAACCGCTTCAGTTTCACGAATACTCAATGGGAATTCAACTTGTCTAGAGTGCTGTTTGCGATCGCGGTAGTTATACTCCACGAGCGTTCGCGTCAGGGTAGGTGGCAGCGTCTCTAGACTTTCAATTTGCGTTGTTTCTGGCAACGGCACAAATGTTTTGAGTTGCGCTTTTAGGTCTTGCGGCATGGTGCCACTGTAGAAAAACAGCCCCAAAATTGACGGATTGTGGTTGAACGCATAATAGGATGAGCGCTCGTCAGTCGTCCAAGTCGCTTCTGCACCGTACTTGCTGACAAATCGTTGCTGCTGGTAGTAATCGTTTGAGCTGTGAACCACTTCAACAATCGTGGCTTGTTGCAGGCGATCGCCCTGCTGCCATAGCGATCGCAACGATTTGACTTGCATTCGTTCCATCACGTAGCTGACAAGCTCGGCTTTTCGCGTTGGAATTCTACCATTCGGCAACAGTTGCGCCAGTGCTTTTAGCTGATCAACGGTTTGATGATTGAGGGCTTCGAGCAGTGTTGAAATTCTCTCTGGCTGGCTGTAGTAGGGCATAGCGCTATCCCTGATTGACTCCATCAGCATACAGGTTGAACACCGAAAAGTTACAGAATGCTGAGTGTACTGGCTTTGGTTGTCGTTTCATAGTAGATCGCCTTGTTCGAGTTTTGGTTTGCGATCGCTGGAAGCTATAACCAACCTTTCATTCATCAGTTTGTCGTGATTGAATTACGTCATCGCCTTTTGTAAACCACCAAGCCCAAGCCACTAGGAACACTTGCATAGGCAACCGCAACCAAGTCAAAGGTGGATCGTGAGGGAGAGCAGGGACATCGATATTATGGATTGCCTGATATAGATTCGCCGGGAAAACCACAATGTAGAGCACTACTAGAGTCCAAGCCGCAGCCCGACTGAATCGAGGAATCAGTAAACCCACTCCAGCCAATACCTCCAGAAATCCGCTGCTGAATACCAGTGACCAATGAAATGTAGCGTACATGTCCCTTGAGAATCAGCCGACAGGTGTTTGCGGCTCTCGGCACCACCACATAACTCGCAGCAATCTCCCCAAAAATTGCGATCGCCCGCTGATCCGCCAGGACGATCGTCAAATGTCGATTCAGGTCAAACTCAACCAGCCTAAAAACTCCCATCACACTCTGACCCAGCGCTAAGTTTTCCACTCCGGATAGTAGTTGTTTGGGGCTAGGGCGATCGGGGATGGACTGCCGCACATCAAACAACATCCGCTCTAAGTAATCCAGCTAGTCATAGCTATAAGACCCGATCTTCAGTTGACACAACCACCGGAATAGAACTTCTGCGGGTGCATCCACATCAATGGCTCGGAAATAAGCTCTGACCAGATTTAGAGTGAGTTGACTCTGCCAATTCGGGACGACTGCTTCAGTTGCGGAGAACTTATAGACCACCAAACTCCTTGCAAAGTCTTTCGCAAGTTTCAACATGCAAACTCTCTACTTTAGTGAGAAAACGGTCTGGATCATCAACAAACAATAGAAAGGAGCGTGCATATATCCAGCGATTCGGGCACCACGTCGAATCAATTGAAGGGCATTGGGGTAGGTTGAGACACAGACCAAAACACGCTCATGGATGCTGCAATAGGGCGTGTCTACTTTTGAATTATTGGCATTGTCTTCAAGGGCATCTTCCTCAATATTATCTGCGACTTCTCGCAATGCCAGTTCTCTTAACGCAACCAGATTACGACGCTGGAAAAAGTTTTGGAGAGACTGCTCCACCTTCTCCATTGCATAAATCTTGCCATCTCGTAGTCGTTCTTCCAGTGTTTCAGGAGTGACATCCACAACGACAACTTCATCCGCTTCTTCTAAAAGGCGATCGGGAACTCGCTCTCGCACCACTATCCCTGTAATCCGGGCAACCAGATCGTTCAAACTCTCTAAATGCTGGATGTTGACGGTAGAGTAGACATCGATTCCTGCCGTTAGAAGCATCTCAACATCCTGATAGCGTTTTTCCCGCTGGGAGCCAGGAACGTTGGTATGGGCGAGTTCATCCACCAGAGCCCGTTGAGGTTGACGTGCCAGCACTGCCTCTGTATCCATTTCCGTCAGAACAACCCCATTGTGATTAATCTGCTGGCGTGGCACTATCTCCAAACCTTCTGCTTTTTCTGCGGTTTCCTTGCGTCCGTGCGTCTCCAGCAGCCCAATCACCACATGGGAATGTAACGTCCTGCCAGCAAGCTAAAACTAGTACTCAAATTCCACCAAAGAGTGGCATCGCCTAACCCTTCCAATCCAGACCCGTTGTTAGAGGCGGCGGAAGCGTATTCGTAGATCACCTGGGATAGACCATGAAATCCAGGGTTACTGATGCCTGCCAACTGCCCAGACGATGCCAAGGTGATAGCAGATGGAATCAAGACGGCGATCGGGTGAACCAGCAGCAGGAGAAAGCTTGCCAGTACGACTTCCCGTTTCTCAATCTCCCTGCCCACCAAACACAATTTGTAGGAACATATTAGACAGGGTGATAAAGCCGCCGTTGGGCATCAACGAGTCATGCATTCCGTTCACCGCACCGCACATACTAGCGGTTGTAAACACGGCAAATAAGGCAGACTGTGCCCAGCCAAATCGAACTTCTTTTCCTTCCAAATTTGGAGCTTGACCGCCCAGCAACGCATTCACCACAGAGTTGCCCTGGTATTCCCCGATCGCAGTAATGGCAACAAAGATGACCAGAAACGTGAGTGGAATGCTGTACACCAACCAAGCTTGCTTCAAGTTATTGGCAAAGATGCCATAGGTGATGATCATTGAGGACGGAATCACGAGCATCGCAACCAGCTCAATCAAATTCGTGAATCCATTGGGGTTCTCAAACGGGTGTGCCGAGTTGATGCCAAAAAAGCCACCACCGTTCTCGCCCAACTCTTTAATAATCTCAAAGTGGGCAACCGGACCTCGGGCGATCGCCTGACTGATGGTTGGATCTTCCAGTGTGGGAACAATGGCTGGACCTGCTAACATCTCTGGCATTCCAGCAGCGATGAAGACGATCGCACCCACAATGCTAATGGGCAGCAGAATTCGCGTAATGGATTGAATCAGATCAACGTAGAAGTTACCCAGCGGTCTGCCTGTCAATCCTCGAATGAAGGCGATCGCCCTGAGTGCCTATGCAATGGAACAGGATCAACAGCAAGCCTTTGCTGCTGGCTTCCAGCGTCATCTTGCCAAGCCCATTGAACCAAAGGTTTTAGTCCAGGCGATCGTGGCCCTCATGAGTCAGGAATGAGTATCAATTGGGCGCTGCGATTAGGCGGCGATAAGGTTCCCAGATTTGGATTGCTCTCCCGTTGGTCATCAAGAACTGACCATTAGGGCTGAACTGAAACCGATTTACATCTCGGATGGACGTGATGCTTTGCCCTGTTTGGGTATCCCATAAGGTAACTCCCTGTCGGGGAATCGGCTCACTTTCTACCACGGGTAGGATCAGGCTACTAGTCGCCAAGATCGTGCCATCGGGGCTGAAGGCCACATAGCCCAGATTGTTTGGCTTAACCGGATGTCCAGCGGAGTCTACCAAGCCGAAGCGATGGATGGGTTGGTAGGTGCGGAGATTCCAGAGGTAGGCTGTTTTTTCTTCACTACTAGCTAGACGCCCACTGTCGGGGCTAAATGCCAGGGATTGGATGCGATCGCTGTGCTTGCGTAGGGTGATCAGCCGCGCTCCGGTTGTGGCGTTCCATAGTTTGATGCTGCGATCTGGATCAGCAGTTGCCAAGAGCTGGCTATTGGGACTGAAGGCAAAGGGCGCTCCGGAGGGTAGATTGGTGGCTTGATTGACCAAGGTGCGAATCAGTTGCCCGGTTGTGGTATCCCACAGTTGTAAGCTGTTGCGATCGCTAGCAGTGACGAGTCGTTTGCCATCAGCACTAATGAGCACAGTATGAGCAATGCCATCGGATGGCTGCAACGTGATAGTTCGTAGAAGTTGCCCTGTTTGTAGGTTCCACAACTTGATGGTGCGGTCGGCACTGGTACTCACTAACCGTTGACCATCGGTGCTAATGGCGATCGCCCTGACTGCGTACCGATGTCCACTGAACGTCCGCACTGCTTTGCCTTGTGCTTTGCCTTGATCGGTGGCCCAGAGGCGGATCGTGCCATTGGATAGCCCCGCTGCCACGAGACGACCATCGGGCGTGAAAGCGATCGCATTCACCACATCCCCAACCATGCGGTTAGACTCGGTAGCGGGTTCCTGAGGTGGCCCTGAATCAGAGAGAGCTTCTGTCGCTTGTCCCCGGAGTAGGGTAATCAGTCGAGTCCCTCGCTCAGCATTCCATAGAGCTAGGGCGCTAGCACCGCCACGACAGGAGCGTCCATAGCTATAGCTGCTAATTGCCAGAATCTTGCTGTTGGGGCTAATCGCCTGTGCTAAAGGATAGACGGGGCAGTCATTGTCGGAATAAAGCGCTCTGAGATTGATGGAGTAGGCGAGACGGGCTTGGTTCCAGGCTCCTTCGGTGGGTAAAGGGTCTTTCAGGGCTGTGGTGAGCCAATTGAACAACACTGGCAGGTATCGGTTAAAGCGTTCTCCCTGCAAATACTGAGCATCGATCGTACAACTGCCACAGCTTTGGGCATTGAGCATTGTATTGATGCGCTCCCAGGAAATACCTGCCCAAGGTAGGTGCCCCACCGGAGCTTGGCGCGAGTAATTCAGCTCTGGCTCAGTCAGCCACTCTGGGGCTACAAAGTTTTCTGGATCGGGGGTTCGTCGAGTCCAGCCCACGCGATCGCCAAAGGCCTTGGCAGCAGTGTTGGTGTTATCCGGATGTTGGGCTCTAACTTGATCCCAAATCTGCTTCTGAGCACTGAAGCCAAAACGCCCTCCGCTCGCTTCCGTCCAGAGCTGGTCTAAGGTTTGCAGAACTTCAGGAGGAATATTGGTGGCCAGCGGTGAGCCAAAAACATCATCCTTAGGATGCACCCAAGTTTGGAGAATGCGGCGAGTTTCAGCATCGGCAGCTTGCCAATCTTGCGCCTTTAGCCGCTCCCGCAGAACACTCACATCCAGGCGCGGAGCCTGAGCTAGCACTGGGGCAGCAACCGCTTGAGCCATGACCTGGGGTGTGCCCTGATTTGAGAGCACCGAGAGCGGGAAGCAGGAAACAACCAAGCTAGTTCCTAGTAGGAGAGCGAAAAAGGAGCGATTCATCAAAACTTCCTAAGAGTGGCAGCGATTAAGGGATGGGTTCACTAGTTCTTAAAGCTAGATACAACCAGTTAGTCGGAAATTCCTTACAACAATCCCCGATAGCGAATAAACACCAAAATCGCAGCCCAGGAACCCAGCGCAACTTTAATGGCAACCAGGATGTTGAGCAGGGGAACTACGCCGCCGCTCACGAGTGCGCCTAACTCACCGTGGGGTAATTCAACGCCGATCAGTGTGATGACCGCTAGAACAATGAAAACCAGCACTGAAATTTTCTCCCAGGTGGCGGCATACCAGCGTCGATAAATCGACTCCATCCACTCCGAGGGTGAGGTAATTGCCACCAGTGCGATCGCCGTTCCACCCGCAACTCCAGCCGCAAATCCACCCCCCGGAGTTAGGTGCCCCCGAATCGCCAATTCCACCCCGACGAGCGCGGCAATAGTAGCTCCCAGTCTTGCTAGTACAATTGAAGGCTGATCGGTAAACTGATGAATCGTGGGGAAGGGTCGCTCATTTGCTAACAGAAAGTGGACGCCCATGATGGCGATCGTAAAGACGATAACTTCAAAAATCGTGTCATACAGTCGATTTCTAAAAATGATGCCCGAAACTGCATTTGGGACGCCACTATCTTGAACCACCGCTTCGATAATCGAGAGATCGGATACATGTGCGGCTGGATTGGGCATGAGCAGAAATTTGACGTAGAGGGCAATTCCGGCTGCAATTAGATCCATTTCATTCAGTGCTTCTCTAATGTATTTACCCAAGCGAAATATGCCAAAGATTACTTGAAAGATACCTGCCAGCATCACGACAGTGAATGCCATTGCTAGCCCGTTCTCTGGATTGTTTGCTGTTAATGACGCAACGATGGTGGTCATTACAACTGTCATGGGGCCTGTTGGTTCTGAAATGAGGGTCGGTGTACCACCAAACAAGGCAGCAAAAAAACCAACGCAGACAGCACCATACAAGCCAGCAATCGGGCCTGCACCGGATGCCACATCGACTTATGCAACGCTAGTTTACTCAGAGCAGAACTTAGCTAGGATGTAAGTCTTTTGGGGTTCTCAGTCTGGTAGCACTAACCTGGTAGCACTAAAAAGGTGACGGACTGGGACTGTATACCTTTTAACTGGTGGTGGGTTCGGGAGGCTGTAAGTCCCGCGCTCTACCGCTATGCCTTCGGCAGGCTACGCCAACGGTGAGCGTCGGGATACACGGACATCCCGCGTGAGTTGAGGGGTATGCGCTACGC